>JBAIXS010000395.1:0-14107 GCA_037916395.1 Candidatus Sulfobium mesophilum | reverse complement strand
CATTATGCATATCGATTCTTTTCGCAACGACGGTGTTTGCGGAGGATTTTTCATTGACAATCCCGCTGCCTCTTACCGGCAAGCAGGCCAAGTTTGGTGAGATGATGAAGCGATCCTATGAGATGGCTGCGGAAGAGATCAACGCAAAAGGCGGAATAAAAAAGAAAAGACTCCTTCTTTCCTTTGAAGACTCCGGAGCAAAGCCGGAAACAGCAAGGGCAATTGTGGAAAAGCTTATTGATGTTAAAAAGCAGCCCATAATTGTTGGGGAGTATACTTCGGCCTGTGCAAAGGCTGTGGCGGCAGTTGCAGAGGAGAGAAAGACGCCTTATCTGATAGTGGCTTCCGCGGATGACGACATCACCCAGAAGCATTACAAATACGTTTTTCGTCAGAACCAGGTGAATGACCACTATGCCGACGGGGTTGTCGACTTCCTTCGGCAGGTCGTAAAGCCTAAGACTATCGCAATCCTCTTTGAGAGCTCAGCCTTCGGCACCTCGGGCGCCGAGGCGATGGAGAAGGATGCCCAGAGGCTCGGCATGAAGGTGGTTCTAAAGGAAAAGTATGAGGCAGGGTCCGTTGACTTCAAGCCGCTTTTGACAAAGGTGAAGGCGGCCAGGCCAGATATTATTTATATGGTCTCCTACGTCATGGACGCTTCGCTTTTGATGAAGCAGATTAAGGAGCTCAGAATCGATGCGAAACTCTTTGCAGGCGGGGCCGCAGGTTTCGCGATCCCAGAGTTCATTGTCAACGCCAAGGACGCTGCTGAGGATGTAATCACAGCTACTCTCTGGTCGCCCCAACTCAAGTACCCCGGCGCAAAAGAATACGCCGATAAGTACAAAAAGAAATACGGCGATTTTCCCTCCTATCACGGCGCATCGGCTTATGCGGCACTTTTCGTCACAAAGGACGCCCTTGAGCGAGCAAAGGACTGGTCGCCCGATGGCATCCGGGCTGCCCTGAAGGCGACTAATCTGATGACCGCCTTCGGCCCGGTCAAATTCGAGGACAGGGAGGGCTACCAGAACCAGAACTTTATGCCTACATTTGTTCTGCAGGTTATTAGGGGAGAGCACGAGACAATCTGGCCCGAGAAATACGCCAGCAGGAAATATATTTATCCAATCCCTATGTGGCGGGATCGGAAAGGATAGGCCCGCTTAGATACCTCTGCCCTGTCCCTCACCCCCACGAAAAGGGGAGGCAGTGCAGGATTATGCGGAAATTCCATGACATGCAATCCTTTTGCACGGTGGTGAGGTCATGACATCTTCTCAGGTCGAGGTGCTGCTGCAGACGCTTATTTCCGGCATCCTCCTGGGCGGACTTTATGCGCTTATCGGCATCGGCATGACACTTATCATGGGCGTCATGAAGATTATTAACCTGGCCCACGGTGAGCTGATGATGGTGGCGATGTATATCGCCTTCGTGCTTTTTTCATCTTACCATGTAGACCCCTATCTTTCGGTCTTTGTGGCGGTGCCCGCCCTCTTCATCCTGGGCGTTATTCTTCAGAAGTTTCTTATCAACCCTGTGCTGAAGGTCGAAGCAATAATACCGGAAAACCAGGTTATCCTGACTGTTGGGATCGGCATGGTGCTGACGAATGTAGCAACGATCATTTTCACCTCGGACTATAAGTCAACACCGGTTGAGTATGCAACCAAGGCCTGGTACCTATCTGATATATGGAGGGAGTCGCCGATTGAGCTGTCGCTCTCGATGCCCTGGTCGGTCTCCTTTCTTCTGGCCCTTATCATTACTTTTATTCTCTGGTTTTTTTTAACAAAGACGGATATGGGCAAGTCGATAAGGGCTACAGCACAGGACAAGGACGCAGCCCTTCTCATGGGTGTGAACGTCGACAGAATGCGCGTAATAACCTTCGGACTCGGATCGGCCCTTGTCGGTGCAGCCGGATGTCTCCTTATTCCAATCTACTACCTCTACCCTGACCTAGGCGGTCAGTTTACGCTTATTGCCTTTGTCATCACGATCCTTGGCGGACTTGGCTCGACGGTCGGCGCGATCATCGGCGGCATTATCCTCGGCATCTTCGAGTCCCTGACATCCACTTACGCCGGCATGGGGTGGGCGCCTGTTGGAAGGTTTGTTATCTTCGTGGCATGTCTTGTCTTCATCCCCGGCGGGATCGTCTCTGTCCTTAAGCGCCGGAGGTTCGGAAAATGAAGAGGATACTCCCTCCGGTCATACTCGGTCTTCTGGCAGTGCTGCCGCTCATAGGTCTTAGCTCCTACTGGATGCACATTTTTATACTCGTGATCATGTGGTCTGTAATCGGTATGGCATGGAATCTTCTCGGGGGATATTGCGGGCAGGTTTCCTTCGGCCACGCCGCCTTCTTCGGCGTCGGAGCTTATACCGCGGGCATCCTATACAACAAGACCGGTCTTTCGGCCTGGTGGGGGCTTCCGCTTAGCATTGTAGCTGCGAGCGCTTGCGCATTCATAATCGGCTTCATATGTCTGAGGCTGCGGGGGCCCTTTTTTGCCCTTGGGACACTTGCCATGGGAGTTATTCTTAGGGTCACCTCTGAAAACCTCCGCTCTCTCACCGAAGGTGACCTGGGCATCATGCTGGGGCAGCGCACCTGGACGCAAAAGACCTGGTACTTTTATATTATTCTCGTTATCGCTGCTGTAACTTATGTTGTAGTAAAGAAGGTCATCGAATCGAAGCTCGGCTATTATTTTGTCGCTATCCGGGAGGACCAGGATGCCGCTGAATCTCTGGGCATCAATACGACTTTTTACAAAAATATTGCCCTCTGCTTAAGCGCCGTCATTACAGGTATAGCCGGCGCCTTCTACACCAACTATATGGGCTATATCGACCCTAAAGTCGTTTTTGCCCTTCATGATATTTCAATCGTTACGATTATGGTGGTGATGGTAGGCGGGGCAGCCACCTTCTGGGGTCCCCCTGTCGGCGCAGTCATTATGGTCCTCCTTGCTGAGTTGATCCGTTCGATCCCGAAGCTGGGGGCCGCGCATCATACTCTCTTCGGCATTCTTTTGATTGTGATCATCATATTTATGCCTAACGGCATCGTGGGTGATCTGCCTAAATTGCGGAAGATTTTAAGGTTAGGCAGGACGTCGTGAAGCCACTGCTGGAGGTAAAGGGTGTATCCCGGTTTTTCGGTGGGCTTGCGGCCCTGACGGAAGTCTCCTTCAACGTGGTTAAAGGCGAAATTCTGGGTCTGATAGGTCCCAACGGTGCCGGGAAGACCACCCTTTTTAATGTAGTAAACGGGTTTTATCCTCCGTCACGCGGGGAGGTCCTTTTCAATGGCAACAGGATTTCCGGCCTCAAACCCCACCAGATCTGCCGGCTGGGTGTTGCACGAACCTTCCAGGTGGTGAAGCCCCTTCAGAGGATGTCGGTCCTTGATAATGTAATCGTCTCGGCCTTCGTCAGGGCTAACTCCAGGGCGCATGCAAAGGAGATCGCCAATGAAACCCTCCGGTTTACAGGCCTTTATGATGACCGGGATTTGATGTCAAAGGGGCTTCCTTTAGGCAAGCGGAAGCGACTCGAGATTGCAAGAGCGCTTGCGACACAGCCTGAGATGATCCTCTTTGACGAATCGTGTGCCGGGCTGACCCCTACGGAATTAGACCACTCAATCGAGATAATCAGGAAGATTAAGGAAAGAGGCGTAACGATCATGGTAATTGAGCATCATATGAAGGTGATAATGTCGATCTCGGACCGGATAGCGGTACTTAACTACGGTGAAAAGATAGCAGAGGGTACCCCAGGCGAGATTACGGCGAACCCTCTTGTTATAGAGGCCTATTTAGGGGCGTCGCAGGGTGCTTGATATCTTAAACATAGACGTTTTTTATGGCGATATTCAGGTAATCTGGGGGGCCTCCTTCTCCGTAAAGAAGGGAGAGGTCGTCGCCCTTATCGGCGCAAACGGGGCTGGAAAATCAACAATACTTAAAACTATTTCTGGTCTCGTACGTCCACGAAAGGGCGAAATCCTCTACGACGGCAGGCCGATTCATGTTGTTGAACCCTACCGGCTGGTGGAGGCAGGAGTTGTGCATGTGCCTGAGGCGCGCCGCCTGTTTGTAGAGATGAGCGTCGAGGAGAACCTCGACATGGGGTCCCTCAAAGGAGAGGCGAAGAAGAGGAGGCAGCAGTCAAAGGAGATGGTGTTTGAGATCTTCCCGCGCTTAAGAGAGAGGAGGCGGCAGGCTGCGGGCACGCTGAGCGGGGGTGAGCAGCAGATGGTCGCGATCGGACGGGGGCTTATGTCGAGGCCGGCCCTAATGATGTTTGACGAGCCTTCGCTGGGGCTGGCGCCTATCCTTGTGAAGGAGATATTCGACGTTATAAAGAGGATCAGGGACGAAGGGACGACGGTTCTGATTGTAGAGCAAAATGTGAAACAGACCCTCCTGATTTCCGACAGGGCCTATGTCCTGGAAACAGGCAGGGTAGTGCTCGAAGGGTCGGGCGCATCGGTCCTAAACAACGAACATGTAAAAACAGCATACCTTGGAGTTTGAAGATGCAGGGCGGACGCCTGTGTCCTGCCGGCGCAAGGGCAAGCGCGGCACAACTGCTGCAACTTCACTTATCCACTGAGGAGGTGGGAATATGTTTGTATCAGAATGGATGACCCGAAAAGTATTCATCGTAAAACCGGATGACAGCATTTCAGAGGTGGTGATGATAATAAAGGAAAAAGGTGTCAAGCATGTTCCGGTTGCCGAGCATGGGAGGTTAAAAGGGATCGTTTCTGACCGGGACATAAAAGACTATTGCCCCTCAAAGGCCACCTCTTTAGACATTTATGAGCTGCATTACCTGCTTGCCAAGACAAAGGTCAGGGAAGTCATGAAGACAAGGGTCTATACGACCTCACCGGATGTTCCGATTGAAGAGGCTGCCATGCTCCTGTATGATAAAAATATAGGCTGTCTGCCCGTGGTGGACGATGGGAGGCTCGCGGGGATTATCTCCGACAGGGACATATTCCGTGCCATGGTAGACATCACGGGGATAAGGCATAAAGGGAACCGGATATGTGTGACGATAGAAGACAGGCCGGGGTCGATAAAGGACGTGGCCGACATCGTAAGGAAATACAATTTCGCGCTGCAGAGCATACTTACCTCCTATGAGAGGGTCAGGGAAGGATACAGAAATATCGTGATAAGGACAAAGGGTTCAGGAAATTTTAAAGCTCTCAAGTCTGAGCTTGAAGGAACCTATGCAGGAGTGAGAGTCTTAAAAGGATAAACCCTTGACTGTCGGGTGGGTCAGTTCCCTACATGACATGCCAAAATGAAGAAGGAGGAAGGACCATTGGTCAGCAAGAAGCATGATCGGATACATGTGGACGACACAATCCTCTGCAAACTCTGCCTGAGTGAGCTCGGAGAAATATACTCGGACCTCGGGCTTACATCAGATGAACTCGATCTCCTCGATATGCCCAGGAGGTCATTTACTGTCCACTTCCCGGTGAGGATGGACTCGGGCAAGATAAAGATGTTTGTAGGCCACCGGGTGCAGTATAATGACGCCAGGGGTCCTTCCAAGGGAGGACTCAGGTTCCATCCTGAGCTTACTATTGACCATGTAAAAGATCTCGCCTTTCTTATGGTGCTCAAATGCGCAGTCGTCAACATCCCTTTTGGAGGATCAAAGGGAGGCGTCGTCGTCAATCCAAAGGAGCTAAGCAGAAATGAGCTCGAACAGGTAACGAGGGGATACATCAGGGCCATTGCCGATTATATCGGGCCTTTCAAAGACATCCCAGCTCCGGATGTTTACACTGACGAAAAAATAATGGTCTGGATATTGGATGAATACGAGAGGATAAAGGGCATGCATGTGCCGGCTGTGGTCACGGGCAAGCCGCTCGACCTTGCCGGCAGCAGGGCGCGAAGTTATTCTACGTCTCTGGGGGGAATATACGTACTTGAAGAGGCCCTCATAAAAGCCGACCTGGACAAAAAAGATGCAAGCGTAGCGGTGCAGGGATTTGGCAATGTCGGAGAAAACGCAGCCCGCATTCTCTTTGAAAACGGCTATAGGGTTATTGCTGTAAGCGACTCTAAGGGGGCAATACTGAACGAACATGGCCTTGACATAAGCGAGGTGATCAGGCATAAGGAAAGAAACGGTACGGTCAGCGGTTTTGAGGGAGCTGAAAACATAACAAATGAGGAGCTGCTAATCAGTAATTGCGATATCCTTATCCCCGCCGCTCTTTCGGACCAGCTCAACTCAAACAACGCCGGAGACGTAAAGGCAAAGATAGTGCTCGAACTGGCGAATGCCCCGACAACTACAGAGGCCGATCAGATATTTTCCGAAAAGGGGATTATGCTGGTGCCTGATGTTGTGGCAAACGCCGGAGGCGTGGTAGTGAGTTATTTTGAATGGAGCCAGAACCTAAACAGTGAATACTGGGAGGAGGAGAAGGTCATCCGGAGGCTCAAAACCGTCATGATCACCGCCTTCAACGATGTCTACGCCTTATGCATCGAAAGTAAATGCCGGATGAGGCGGGCGGCTTATCAACTTGCGGTCAAAAGGATATTGCACGCCGAGAGGCTGCGGGGAAATCTTTAAGACGCTGCATTGCCCGTATCTCATCAGTGTTGTAATCTATTCGTTATCGAAATAAACGGGAGAAACATCCGATGGAAAAAAAGCGTTATAAATACATGCGGGAGGATTTTGGCGATCTCCCCGTAAAACTAAGTCATCTGACAATATATCTTAATTTCTTAGGGGATTGTGTTGAGGCCACAAATTGCCTTGAAATGACCGCGTCTCAGACAATGCAGGAGCTTCACCTTGATGCCAACGGTATCGAGATGCTGAAAGTCCACTGGTGCGAAAGCCCCTCTGATGAAGGCACTCCGCTTATTTATGAGTATGACAGAGTGAAAAACAGGCTTTCGATAAGATTGGCGGAAAAAGTAGAAAAGGGCAGGAAGTTCCTTGTTCGAACTGTCAGCCGCTGTTTTCCCTCGGACCATATTTTAGAGGGAATTTACAGGGACTCGACTCCTCCAGGCGCGCCGCAGCAATATGTCTCCCAATGCCAGCAATGGGGCTTCCAGCGTATCATGCCCATAATAGATGATTGCCGCGCAAAGTGCACTATGGTCACCACTATCGAGGCTGACAGCGCCTATACGCATCTGATTAGTAACGGAGATGTCAGCCGGCGGCTTAACCCCGAGGGAAAGCCCCTGCCGAAACCCGGAGACCCATCCAGGCAGATAATAACTTATGAAAATCATGTTCCGATGGCGCCTTATCTTTTTTTGGTCTGTGTCGGTACATGGGACACGCTGGTCGACAGCGTTTTCTATCAATCGGGACGCCCTGTGCGTCTGGAATATCTAGTTCCGCCGGGCGCCGCAGAGAATGTCCGTGTGCCGATGAATATCCTTAAGAAATCGGTTCTTTGGATAAAGGAAAAGCAAGACTATGAATACACCGGCGAGACTTACCGCACCATCTGCATGAACAAGTCTAATTTCGGCGGAATGGAGAATGTAGGAAATACCACAATAGTGACAGACGCTGCCCTTGTGACCGAGCATACACTGGATATGGCGTTGCTTTATGCCCACGCAGTGATTGTCCATGAATTCGAACACAACCAGTGCGGCAGCGAGACCACGATGGAAACGCCCTTTGATGTCTGGCTGAACGAGGCTTATACTGTTGATGTCGAACGGCAGTTTATGGCCGACGTCTTCAACCCGGACTTCATGAGGCTCTACCAGGTAGACAGCATACGCAATCCTCTTCTGGGGCCTCTGGCAATCGAGGATGCGGGGCATGCGGGCAGGATAGTCCGGGAGGGGTTCAATGATCCTGATGAGCTTATCGACGGAGTCACCTACGTAAAGGCGGCTGAGGTGATCAGAATGCTGAGGCTTATACTCGGCGATGAGAATTTTCACGCCGGCAAGACACTCTATTTCTCCAGGTATCGAAATGGAAACGCCAATACCGACCAGTTCTTTGAGTGCTTTCAGGAAGTCTCCGGGCGATCACTGAGGCAATTTATGAAAGAGTGGCTTTACAGGATCGGATATCCCAGGGTCACGGCAACAGCGGGGTATGACAAATCGAGGAAACTCTACAGAATCCGTTTCCGGCAAGAGGTCGACGCCGGACAAAAGCCTTTCCATCTGCCGGTAAAGTTGGCGCTGGTGGATTTTGAAGGCAACGATATATCCGGAACCCAGAGGGTTTTTGAGCTGAACGAGACAGAGGGAGAAATAGTCCTCGACGGCATCGCTTCTGCTCCGGCATTTGCCTCTATAAACCGTGATTTTTCTTTCTACGGGACCTTCAGTTATAAGGACGCCAATCCTGGAGCCCTTGCCCTTCAGGCGCGTCTTGACCCGAATGCATACAACAGGGTCGATGCCTTCCGGCAGCTCACCGATATCGAAAGAATCAAACTCCTTCTTAATCCCGAAGACGAGGTGGGTCAGCAGTGGATCGATCTTTGCGGAGAAATCCTTGCAGCCGGCGGCATGCCGCATTCACTCAAGGCCTACTTCCTTCGAATTGACGAGCAGCCTATGAACCGTGATTACGCAACGTGGTACCCGGAGCTTGTCGCTGCCCGTGAAAGGCTGATGCTTACGGTAAACCGCAGATATCGAAACAGACTGGTTGAAGAGTTTATGTCTCATGACACATACTCCGGGGCCGATACCGCGACTCACCAGGCGGGTATCGAGGCGCGCATGCTAAAACAGGTCCTTTTGGATTTGATCTCAATTGACGATTCCGAGGATAGTCATAAGATAATCCTCAACCATTTTTATTCTGCTACAACTGCGACCGACCGCGTAGCGGCCCTGCTTGCCCTTAACCGTAGTTCAGCGCCATCCAGACGAAAGGTGCTCGATGAGGTCTACACGGCCTGGCATACAAGTCTTAGCGGTTATGCCAATTATCTAAGAGTCATAGCAAGCGGAACAAGAGAAGATGTTTTTGAAATGATCGAGGCGGAAAAAGGGCGTGAAGGGTTTGACATTACGCAGCCTACATGGAGCCGGGCGCTATTTTTGCCTATGGCGACCAACAATAAGATGGTCTGGGCTGACCGGGGGATCAACTGGATCGCCGATACGGTGATTGAACTTGCGCCGATAAATGCTACTACAACCGGCCGCCTTCTGAACACGTTTCAGCATGTAAAGAAATTGAAGTCTCCGCTACGGGCTAAGGTGACAGCGGCTCTCGAAAGAATCGTCCGCCATGTTTCAGAGGAGGCAAGCCCTGCCGTAAGCGGTCAGGCGAGAGCGTATCTGAAGTGACAGATGCTCTACATCATTAGGCGAGGGCATTAAATAACAGGAGTTCCCCCAAAATTTTCATGCTGTGGAACTAAACAGTGCACATTGGGCAGAACCATGCTGTGTCACCTTGATAATTCTTCCTGGATAACGCCCAAAGATACTCGTCAAGCCATCGGCGATGCAGTAATAGTGAAACTCTGGAACGCCGAACACTCGTTTGGCGGCCTTCAGGACATAGCCTGCCATTACCTTTAGCTTTGATGCCGTATCCAGGAGCACTGCCGCAAAGTAAGCTGCAGCCCATACCAGAGGCACCAGGTTCTGGAGACTCCTATAATTTAAGACGCGCACATCTTCCAGTTCGTAGCTCTGTTTTATGTACCGAATCGTCTCTTCTATCGCCCACCGTCTGATATAAGACCTCACCAACCGCCACAGTACTTTTCTGCTTTTCCTTAACGGCTCTGTTGTCAACAGCATCATCGGCTCAACTCCAAAGCCGCGTACGACCAATAGACCCAACTCCTCAGGTCTCCCGGATAATTTCACCTTCCTGTAGCCAAACTCAAGATGATAAATCTTCTCCCTGCCCTCATCCACCTTTACTACTGTCTCGGCATAGAGCATCGGACAGCTTTGCGCCAGATCTGCGGCAAGCACCTCTTTGCCGGCGTATGACAAATATCGATGGCCAATCAGCCTTATCAGAAACCGGTACTGATTCTTCAGCATCGGCATCATAAGATTCTTTCGGTCTCCCCCTCGGTCTATGACCCACAGGCCTCGTTTCCTGGTAGCTGCCGCTACCATGTCCATGACTCTGAGTATCTCGTGGTTTTCGCTAACATGCCCAGGCGCCTTCGTCGAATATAATTGCCCCACCAGAGGAACTATCGTACTACTGTCTACGGTCGTCGCTACTACATTGCACGTCCAATATCCAATCCCTAGCTCGTTTTCACTGCCGTCGTGCACGCTACCAAGGTACTGCATCTTCTTGGCATATTTTTTACGTATATCGCTTGGGTCCAATATAAGCAATGTCTCATTGCCTACCAATGGGGCCGCATGCCTAAGAAGGTTATCCTGAATCCGTTGTCCTAATCCCTTCCGCAATAACTGTCGCGATAATCGCTCCTCAACTTTCTTCAGCGACACCGTCTCTTCTAATGTCCTACCGATCTTCGTTAGTACCACCGACTGACTAGCCTGTATCCCATATATCATCTCCCGCACAAACCGCCCTGCCACTTTCGGCGCTCCCTTTGAAAGTTCCCCCGAAAATAAGGCTATCTTCTCCCTTAACTTCCTCGCCAT
Source organism: Candidatus Sulfobium mesophilum (assembly GCA_037916395.1). Lineage (GTDB taxonomy): Bacteria > Nitrospirota > Thermodesulfovibrionia > Thermodesulfovibrionales > UBA6898 > Sulfobium > Sulfobium mesophilum_A. The sequence goes on along the minus strand of JBAIXS010000395.1, from coordinate 3,449 downwards.
TCTGCTATAATCCATTTGACCTCCTCCCTGATATCCCTTATTTGCTGGTAACTTATAAGATATATCAAAGGAGGTCGCTTCCCTTACCTCAAGCTAAAAAAAGTTCCCCCATTTTCTTGAAACAGACTTCGACCACCTTATCTTTCCCATAAACCCTTATTACTCAATACGTTGTTAGATTTCTGCCGCGATTATTGGGGGAACTCCTGTTAAATAATGCTTGACAAATAATCTTAAAAGGCGTCTAATGAAATTGACGGGTAAGCAGCTCACCAAAGTGGTGGCCTTGCTCCTTTTAAACTCAGCAGAGGGTTGTAAGTCGCAGGACGTAGGGCGTAGACGTAAAAGTCGTAAGCTGTAAGTCTTAAGATGTACAAACCGCTGAGGATGAAGGTAGCAAGCACCACTTTTTTATTTGTTTGGTTTGCCGTAATGCCCATAGAGTCGGATGCCCCGCTGAATTGTTGCCGCCCTTATGCCGGCCCCTGAAAGGCCGTTATCGCAAAAACCAGTATCGAATAAAGATGACAGGGCGGGCACTTTGTGCTATATAAAGACTGTCAACAAGTACATTATTTCGGTAAAGGAGATAGATTATGCTGGACAAAAGAATCGAAGAAGCATTAAACGACCAGATGAATCGCGAACTGTATTCGGCGTATCTTTACATGTCAATGTCGTCCTATTGCGCCAGCAGAGGGCTTAAAGGCTTTGCGAACTGGTTTATGGTGCAGTATCATGAGGAGATGTTTCACGCCATGAAGTTTTATGAATATATTAACCTCCAGGGAGGCAGAGTTCTGTTGAAGGCGATATCACAACCGCCGTCCTCGTTTGAATCTCCCCTGGACATGTTTGTAAAAACGCTCGAACATGAGCAGTATATTACTAAGTCAATCAACGAATTGATGGAACTCGCTATCGCCGGAAAGGATCATGCTACCCAGATTTTTCTGCAGTGGTATGTTACCGAGCAGGTCGAGGAAGAAAGCAATGACAACGAGATCATTGCACAACTGAAAATCATAAAGGATGATCCCCAGGGGATTATTTTGCTTGACAAGGAGCTTGCAGGCCGGCTTACCACTGTTCCCACGGAGTTCAGCAAAGGGGTTCAGGCGGCAATAAAGGCAGCCGGCGCTTAAGTTATGCTTGGCTGGGTTGGGCTGTAACTGTACGATTTATCAGGGAAATAGTGATAATTTACTTGACATTAAAACTGTTTGGTGGTAAAAAAAATTGATAGGTAGGCAATTTCCTTTGATTGGCCGAGTTCACAATAAGACTGTTGAACTTTGAAGGGATAAGAAGGGCAGATTCTGCCGCCTGTTCTTAGACATTTCCCTTCTTTTGAGCGCAAGGGGGAAGATATGATCATCAGGGTAATCTACACAGATGGCACCCATGACTTAGTAAAGGACCTTCTACTGGATCAACTCATTTATTCCGGCAGAGTATCAAAATTTTATCGCTCCGGAAAGTGGGCTGTCATCGGCCGGGACAGAGTCAGAGGAATGGGGGGTTCTGATACAGGGCATAGAAGAAGGAGACATGACCATTAATTAAGCCTAATCAGGGCCGTCTTTGAGTTCATCAAGTAGCTTCTGGAAGTCTTCGTCTCCCATCTCTTTGGTAAGCTCAGTTATGAAGCCATGGACAGTATTGGCGCTTGGGGAGCCCAGTTTTTCAAATATTTCCAGGGATATCAGGAAGTCTGTGAAGGCATCCTTGTAGTTTTTCTTTTTCTGCATTACCTTCCCAATCATACCTATGCTGCTTGCGACGCCGGATATGTCCCCGACCTTCTTTGCTATCTCAAGGGCTTTCTGATAGCGATCGAGCGCTCCATCGTAATCTCCGCTGTTTTGATAAACTATACCCATCTGGTGATAACTTTTAGCGACCCCGGCTATATCGCCAATCCTCTCGGCAATAGCAAAGGCCCTCTGGTGGAAGTCGAGTGCTTTCTCATGATCGCCCTTATTTTCACAGACCATCCCCATCTGGTGATAGCTCTTTGAGATGCCTGAGATATCACCGATCCTTTCACTGATCTCCAGTGCCATCCTGTAAAACTCAAGGGCGCTGGGGTAATCCCCCCTGTCCTGATAAACGATGCCGATCTGGTGGTAACCTTTCGATACCTCGGCGACATCGCCTGTTCTTTTGCTTATCTCAAGGGCTTTCTGGTAAAACTCAAGCGCCCTGCTATGGTCACCTCTATTTTCGTGAATTATCCCTATCTGGTTATAACTCATCGCAACCCCGGCAAAGTCTCCCAGTTTTTCAGCGATGTCGAGGGCCCTTTGGGAATATTCAAGCGCTTTATCATGTTCTCCCTTTAGCTTATATAGCAGCCCCATCTGACCGTATATCCTCAATACCCTGTAAGGGTCTTCCGACTTCTTTCCGATATCGAGGGCCCGCCGGCAATAGTCAAGGGCGGTATCATAATCGCCCTTCTTTTCATGCACGATCCCTATATTTTGGTAACAGACCGAGACCATGTCTATGTCGCCAATCCGTTCCGCTATCTCGATCGATTGCTGAAAGTAGTCCAACGCCCAGCCGTAGTCTCCCCTTTTTTCATGTACAATCCCTATCTGGTTGTAGCTTTTTGAGACGCCTGCACTGTCGCCGATTCTTTCGCTGATGCCCAGAGCCTTCTGATGAAACTCGATAGCCTGGTCATAGTCGCCGCTCTTTTGGTAGACCACTCCGGTTTGGTAACAGTTTATTGCAGTGCCGGCAAGGTCTCCAATGTCCTCGGCTATTTCAAGCGCCTTCTGAGAAAACTCAAGTGCCTTGCCGTAATCACCTCTTTTTTGATGCACAACACCCATGTGATGGTAACTCATCGCTATTTCAGCGCGGTCACCTATCCTCTCAGCGATTTCAAGCGCTTTAAGATGATAGTCCTGCGCGATGTCATAATCGCCCTTCTTTTCATGCACGATCCCTATTTGGTGATAACAATTTGAAATCTCTTCAAGGTCCCCGATCTTCTGAGCCATCTCCAGTGCCTTAATGTGAAACTCATGGGCAAGCCCGTGATCGCCCCTGCTCTGATAAATCATTCCCAACTGGTTATAGCCCGTTGATATGCCGGAAATATCTCCGGTCCTCTCAGCGATCTCGAGGGCTTTCTGAGTATATTCCAGGGCCCTGTCATAATCGCCCTTCAGCTTATGGACGAGTCCGATCTGCCCGTATATCCTCAAAACTTTTTCATCATTATTTTCCTTTACTGCAAGGGCCTTCTGCAAAAATTCAAGCGCCTGTGGGTATTCGCCTTTCTTTTGATGGACTATGCTTATATTCAGTTCACAAGCAGATATTGTACCCATGTCATGCGCCTTTTCCGCAATGTCAAGGGACCTTTGGAAAAAACCGAGCGCCCTGTCGTAGTCGCTCCTCTTCTGCGAGACTATCCCCATTTGGTTTAAGCT
>JBAIXS010000394.1:0-1884 GCA_037916395.1 Candidatus Sulfobium mesophilum | reverse complement strand
GAGAAAGGAGAGGGGGAAGATGAGAACGTCTCGGATTTTGTTGCTGGTAGCTGTTTCGGTTTTTTTGGTTAGTGCAATTATGGTTACAGCCAAGGCGGATGAGCCAAGGCAGGATGTGCTTTATTACTGTAATTGCGGCGCGGACTGCAACTGCAATACGGTAAGCACAAAGCCCGGAAATTGCAAGTGCGGCAAGCCAATGAAATGGGGTCATGTGGTCAAGATTGATGGGACTATGGCCTCAGTTTGTACTTGCGACGAGGGGTGCAAATGCGCCATCGATCCGAAGGACCCTTCAAAATGCGGGTGCGGCAAGGATGTAAAGAAGATCGACCTCAAAGGGACGGGGATTTATTTCTGTAACTGCGGAGGGTCGTGCACGTGTAATACTGTCTCAGACAAGCCGGGCAAGTGCAAATGTAACATGGATTTGAAGAAAGTCGACTCATAGACTTATACGCGTGGGATAAAAGACAGGGCCTGAAAAGACCCTGTCTTTTTTTATGGCAACTATCGTCCCATATATAATTCAGGCCTGAAGGAGGAGACCATCTTTTCGCTCATTCTCGCTGCGCTGCGAGGCAATTTCTCGCCTCGCCGACAATGGGCGACACGAGATATTGAAGCCGCTCAAAGACGGTCCCCTCCTTCATATTTACAACAGGAATAAAATTTATGAATAGTCTGGGCCAGGGAATAAGGTCTTCAATTTGTTCATGAAAATCATTTTCTTATTATCCCCCGCCTGCGATGGGGGGAAAAAGGGCCAGTTCGTCGCCGTCCTTTAAAGAGTAAGCCGGAGGCCTGTGTTCTCCGTTTACGATCTTCAAAAGAGGAATTCTTTCCGGGAGATTAATCAGTGTTATGGCATCCTGAACTGTAGCACCGTCCGGCAAAATGACCTCCTGCTCGTCAGGGCCAAACTGCCTCAGCGTTGCAAAAAGCTTTATCTTTACCTTCATAGCTAAATTATATCAGACTTCTCAAACCCTCTAATATTCGGCATTAACGACCTGACGCTATTGACGAGACCGGAATTCAGCTACTTTAAAGCCAACGTCACTGGATACCCGATCAAATCGGGGTATGACAAAAAACGGGACATAATTTTGATTCTCACTTGTCAGAACTTATGATTTTATGATCTGTCTCATAGTGTAATCCTACCTGCCTGTTAAAATAATAAAAAAGGCACGGCAATAATGGAAGACCTGGAAGAAGAAAAGATAACCACCCTTGAGAAAAGCCCTGCATCCGGCAATTATCCGTCAAGACTTTTTGTCGAAGTCACCACAAAGTGCAACCTCAAATGCGGCATGTGTGTCAAACAAAATAACGGTGGCGGAATCATTGAAGGCAGCATGTCGGCAGATACCTTCAATGCCCTTATCCCGGCCTTCCCGCATATTGATGCCCTGATTCTAAACGGTATCGGTGAGTCCCTCCTTCACCCTGACATTGAGAAGTTTATCAAGAAAGCCAAGAGTCTCATGCCTGAAGGCTCATGGGTGGGTTTTCAGACTAATGGAATGTTATTGAGTGCTCCCCGGGCTTTGTCCCTTGTTGAGGCCGGACTCGACCGCATCTGTCTTTCGGTGGATGCTGCCTCTGCCGAAAGTTTTCGTCTGATACGGCAGGGCGGTGATATAGGCGGTATGGAATCGGCTTTTTCTGCTCTGAATAAGGCACGCGCCGGAGAACGAGGATTGCAGATAGGGATTGAATTTGTGCTGATGAAAAACAATGTTCAGGAGCTTTCATCAGTGCTGCGCTGGGCCGGTCGTCGGGGCGCCACCTTCGCTCTTGTTACTCAATTGCTGCCTTACCATGAGGGTCTCGCAGGTCAGACGGCTTATGATACAAATACGCAGGAGGCAATATCCG
>JBAIXS010000393.1:0-11329 GCA_037916395.1 Candidatus Sulfobium mesophilum | reverse complement strand
TAAGTGCAATGGATTTGGGTACGAGTTCACCAATGACGAGCGTGAAATAGGAGATAACGGCTACAGTGATTGCCAGCGATAGCGGTTCCGCAACTGAAACCAGGAAGGGGATGTTTGCAAGTGCGGGCTTCAGTATTTTAACTGAAGCCGCGCCGCCGATAGCAGAAGCGATTGAGCCCATTACTGTTACGCCTATCTGCACAGTGGCAAGGAGCCTGTCAGGCTCTGTCTGGAGTTTCATCAGAGTGCCGGCCCGATGGCTTCCCTTGTCCAGCAATTGCTTTACAAATGATTTTCTGGCAGTGACAACGGCTATCTCCGATGCAGCAAAGAAACCGTTTAAGATCAGAAAAACCAGAATGAAAAATATTTCGAGCGTCATCTTATTTTTAAATTATTATACATGATTATGTGCGGCCGCAAAACGGGGGCTTTATCCAATATTGACCATCAACCAATAATTAGCGCCATTGATGTTTTCAAGCATAAGGTTGACTCTACTGTGTCTATATTAATTACGTGCCCATGTCCCCTAAGGCAAATTGTGTGATCGCTACTGCGGCGATAGCCGCTGTCTCGGCCCGTAGTATCCTGCCGCCCAACGTAGCCCGGACAAAACCTTTTTCTGAAGCGGCCTCAATTTCAGCTTGAGAAAACCCTCCTTCCGGCCCGGCAAAAAGAGATATGCTTTCACGGTCCCTGAACATATTAAGCGCGTCGTCAAGACGCGCTCCACCCCGCTCCCAAAAGATGATTCCATCCGGTAGCGGAGCCTTGCCGATTTCATTAAACTCAGTGGTCTGGCGGATAACGGGAACCAGGTTTCTCCCTGCCTGTCTTGATGCCTCTTCGGCGATTTTCAGCCACCGGACCATCTTCCTCGTCTCTCTGACCTGGCTTCTTTCCGTTACGACCGGCACAATCTCCCTTACGCCGAGTTCTGTCGCCTTCTGGATGACAAGGTCCATCTTTTCACCTTTCAGAAGTCCCTGAAGAAGTGTTACGTGCAGGGGTGATTCTGTATGAAAGTCCATTTTTTCGATCAGCTCAGCGCTCACCTCTCTGGCGGTCACAGCCGTAATTACCGAGGAATAGGAATTCCCCTTATCATCATACAGAAAAACAGGGTCGCCGGCGCGGCAGCGAAGCACTCTTGTGAGATACCGCGCCTTTTCACCCTTTATGGTAATGAATCGGGAATTCAGTTCGGAGTCCGGCAGAAACAATCTGGGCATGTCAGATCAGTTTTCGACGCTGGAGAAAAGGTCCTTAAGTTTCTCCTTGAAGCTTTTTGAGACCTCGTCGCCGTTTATGGAGGCGAACTCCTCAAGCAGTTCCCTCTGTCTCTGGGTGAGTTTCCTGGGAACGTCTATGAAAATTCTCACTACCTGACTGCCTCTCTGATGTCCGCCCACCCTGGGCGCTCCCTTTCCCTTAAGGTAGAAGAGTTTGCCTGAAGGTGTTCCTGCAGGGACTTTGATCTTAGCGGTTCCGTCGAGAGTAGGGACCTCTATGTCCGCACCAAGTGCGGCTTGGGGAAACGACACCGGTACTTCGCAAAATATCTCGGTGCCCTCTCTCCTGAAAAAAGAATGTTCCTGGACACCAAGGACGATATAGAGGTCGCCCTTGGGGCCGCCGAAAAGGCCCGGTTCACCCTCTCCGTAAACCTTCAGCCTTGATCCACTATCGACGCCGGCGGGGACCTTCACGTTTATGCTCTTCATTTTTTGAACTTTTCCCTTGCCTTTGCAACTCTTGCAGGGGTCAGTGATTATCTTGCCAGTGCCATAGCATTTGCCGCACGTCTTTGAAACACTGAAGAAGCCCTGCTGAAAACGTATCTGCCCGCTGCCCTTGCAGGAAGGGCATGTCGCAGGCTCTTTGCCCGGTTCAGAACCGGACCCTTTGCATTCCGTGCATTCCTCAAGATGGGGAAACTCAATGACCTTCTCTGTACCGAAAACAGCCTCAGAGAGGGTTATTGAAAGGTCGTACCTGAGGTCGTCCCCCTTTGTCGGCCTCTGTCTCCTTTGACCTCCGAAGGCCCCGAAGAAATCACTGAAAATGTCTTCAAATACGTCCCCGAAGCCGGCCCCAGAGGTGAAGGGACCATAGCCGGCGCCTCCAGGGCCCTCAGCCGACCCGTACCTGTCATAATTTGCCTTCTTTGAAGGGTCGCTGAGACAGGAATATGCCTCATTTATTTCCTTGAATTTCTCTTCTGATGCCTTGTCCCCGGGGTTTCTGTCGGGGTGGTATTTCATGGCAAGCTGTCTGAACGCCTTTTTTATTTCTGCCTCGGATGCGTCTTTTGAGACCCCGAGCAACTCGTAATAGTCTTTCATGTCAGTGCATTACTTTCCGCTGGTTGGTATAAATTCTTCTTACGCAATGTAAAAAGGGTTCGAATGCCAAACAGCAGCCGAACCCTTTTATTATAACCGTTATTCTATTTCTTGTCTTTGTCTACGTCTTCAAACTCAGCTTCGACTACTTCTTCCTCTCCTTCTTTTTTCGCCTGCTGCGCGCCTGAGCCGTCACCATGCGGCTGAGCGCCGGCAGACTTGTAAATATGTTCGGCGAGCTTGTGGGAGGCAGTAGTAAGACGATCAGTTGCGTTTTTGATCTCGTTGGGGTCGCTGCTTGAGTCCTTCAGTTTCCTGCATTGTTCGAGCGCTTCTTCGATTTCCCGTCTCTCCTCCGCGCTAATCTTGTCACCATAATCCTTCAGCGACTTCTCAACGGTGTAGACGAGGGTGTCGGCCGTGTTTCTGGCTTCTGCGAGTTGCTTTTTCTTGCGGTCCTCTTCAGCATGAGAGTCGGCGTCGCGCACCATATTTTTGATCTCGTCCTCATTAAGACCGCTTGATGCGGTTATACGAATGGACTGCTCTTTATTGGTGCCGAGGTCTTTTGCCGAGACGTGAAGGATGCCATTGGCATCTATATCGAAAGTCACCTCTATCTGCGGAATACCCCTCGGCGCCGGCGGAATGCCGATCAACTCGAAGTTTCCGAGGAGTTTGTTGTCAGCCGCCATCTCTCTTTCACCCTGACATATTTTGATCGTCACGGCAGGCTGATTGTCAGTCGCCGTGGAGAATACCTGGCTTTTTTTGGTCGGGATGGTGGTATTCCTCTCTATGATCTTGGTAAAGATCCCCCCAAGGGTCTCAATTCCAAGCGAAAGCGGTGTTACGTCCAAAAGCAGAACTTCCTTTACGTCGCCTTTCAGCACCGCCGCCTGGATTGCGGCGCCGACCGCCACGACCTCATCGGGATTGACTGTCTTGTTGGGTTCTTTTCCGAAGAAGCTCTGCACAACCTGCTGGACCTTAGGGGTCCTCGTCTGCCCGCCAACCAGAAGCACCTCATCTATGTTCTGAGGAGAAAGATTTGAATCAGAAAGTGCGTTTTTGCAAGGGCCGGTCGTCTTATCGATCAGATCGCCGGTCAACTGCTCGAGTTTCGCCCTAGACAGTTTCATAAGGAGATGCTTCGGTCCTGTGGCATCTGCCGTAACAAAAGGCAGGTTTATCTCTGTCTCAGTGGCGGTAGAAAGCTCGATCTTTGCCTTTTCTGCAGCCTCCTTCAGTCTTTGAAGCGCCATCTTGTCCTTCTTGAGGTCTATCCCCTGGTCTTTCTTGAACTCCTCAACAAGCCAGTCCAGGATCCGCAGGTCAAAATCGTCGCCGCCAAGATAAGTATCGCCGTTTGTTGATTTGACTTCGATGACTCCTTCACCTATTTCGAGGATAGAGATGTCGAAGGTGCCGCCTCCGAGGTCGTAGACCGCAACTTTTTCCTCTTTCTTTTTATCCATGCCGTAAGCAAGAGCCGCGGCTGTCGGTTCGTTGATTATCCTTAATACATTAAGCCCTGCGATCCTTCCGGCGTCTTTTGTGGCCTGTCTCTGGCTGTCATCGAAATAGGCCGGCACCGTGATTACAGCTTCAGTTACCTTCTCTCCAAGATAATCTTCGGCTGCCTGTTTTAATTTTTGAAGTATCATCGCCGATATTTCCGGCGGCGAGTATCTTTTCCCCATAATCTCGACATGAGCGTCACCGTTTGATGCCTCGGCGATCTTATAAGGAAGCCTCTTCTTCGCATGGTCTACCTCAGCTGAGGTGTATTTGCGTCCCATCAGTCTCTTAATCGAAAATATTGTATTTTCAGGGTTTGTGATCGCCTGCCTCTTTGCGATCTGCCCCACGAGTCTTTCTCCTTTGTCAGTAATTGCCACTACCGAAGGCGTTGTCCGGCTGCCTTCCTGGTTAGGTATTACAACAGGCTCTCCTGCCTGAACCACGGCGACACAGGAATTAGTAGTCCCCAGGTCTATTCCGATTGCCTTTCCCATTTTATCCTTCCTCCTTTATAATCTCTTTTATTTTAGTGTAAGAAATATCTACTCTTCTGCCGTCTCATCCGACTGCGCATCTTCTTCTGTTCTTTTTGGCTTTACAGAGACGGCTACGAGGGACGGCCTAAGCACCTTCTCGCGGTACATATACCCGGCCCTCAGTTCCTCCGCAACCATCTTTTCTTCCATGTCTTCACGTTCGACCTGAATCATGGCGTGATGGACCGCGGGATCAAACTCTTTTCCGTCTGCATCTATCCTTTTGAGGCCGAACTTTTCGAGAGTCCTCTGAAGTTCCTTCAGAGTTATTTCAACCCCCTGCACCACGCCGGTCTTGGGGTCGCATGAAGCATGCTTGAGCGCAAGTTCCAGGTTGTCGATTACGGGCAACAGCGCGTATAAAAGCGATTCGTTGCTGTACCGGGCGAGTTCTTCCTTGTCCCTGTTTACTCTTTTTCTGTAATTGTCAAACTCTGCGTACAGTCTCAGGTATTTGTTGTTGAGCTCCTGCAGCGCCTCCTTATCGGCCGCCGCAGTTTGCCCCTGCACTGCTTCAGTAATTTCCGGCGCTGTTTCTTCGTCTTCTACCAGTATGATTTCTTCGTCCCTTTCTTCTGATGAATCGCCGCTGTCTGTTGTCTTGTTTTCTTCCATCCTGACATCCCCCTGTCTATGAGGAAAGCACTTCGGAGATATATTTTGCAGTCAGATCTACTATCGAAATTGCCTGTATGTAGTCCATTCTTGTAGGGCCTATTATGCCCACAGCGCCCATCGGTCTGTTGCCCTCTTTGTAGGTGGCCGCCACAAGGCTGAAACTTTTCATCTCTTCAAGAGGGTTCTCTGCGCCAATAAAGACCTGCGGCCCCTCAGCGTCCGCAATTTTGTCCAGAAGGCTGACGATGATATGCTTATCCTCAATCGTCTTGAGAAGCTCCTTTATCCTGTCGACATTGCAGAAATCGGGCAGGGCGAGGACCTCGGAAAGACCCGAGACATAAATATTGCCGGGAGCAGAGGAAAAAACGGCATCGCATATCCTCATTGCTTCGGAGATGAGATTGTCGCAAAGCACTTTTTCCTTAGCCAGTTCCTTCGCAACGACCTTCCTTACCTCTTCAATCGTACGACCTGAAAAATGATAATTGATATATGAAGTTATCCTGTTGAGGTCCTTCTGGGAAAGATCCGTATCGATCTGTATGACAGTGTTTCTGATAAGTCCCTCATCGGTAAATATGACCACCGCAACCCGGCCGCCCCGGTACTTGATGAGTTCAATCCTGTGAAGCGTTGTTGTGCTGGAGTTGGGCGATATGGTTATCCCGACATAGTGAGACAACGACGACAGCATCTTTGCCGCCTCGTCAAGAAAGGCATTTATGTCTTTTCTCAGCAGTTCCAGTTTCTTGCTGAGTTCGGCGGCAAACACCCTGTTGACGTAACGTTCTTCTGTGTTTATCGAATCGACATAATATCTGTAGCCAATGTCTGTCGGGACCCTTCCGGCAGATGTATGAGGCTGCCTGAGATACCCCATCTCTTCAAGATCCGACATTATATTGCGGATAGTTGCCGGCGAAAGCCCGAAAGAGTATTTTTTTGTCACCACCCTCGAACCGACGGGCCCTGGGGTATTGACGTAACACTGTATTACCGCAAATAAGACTTGTTTGCTTCTCTCATCAAGCATGGTTTTAGCACTCTCCATCATAGAGTGCTAATAATCTAACAGTTATCTGCTACAGGTGTCAAGTGTGACGGCAAGTATGCGGAAAAAAATGTGAATTTGTCCACATCAGGCCCCTCTTTTTGGCGGGTTACGCTGTGCCGGCTGCCTTTTTGTGAAGATTATTCCGCCTTGTTGATAAGTAAATCGCCAGGATGCCCCATGAGGCTGACAGGAGAGATGCCATGAGTATTGCGCTCTTTGCCTGCGACAAAAGCGCTTCCGACGTAAAAGCCAGTTCGCTTATGAAAAGCGACATTGTGAAGCCTATGCCTGCCACGCAGCTTGCTCCATAAATCTGCAAAAAGTTCGTTCCCTCAGGCAAGTCAGCCCAGCCGGTTTTTACAGAAATGTAGCAGCAGAGCTGGATGCCGATCTGTTTGCCGAAGAAAAGTCCGGCCATGACAGCGAGACTGACAGGACCGGCGAGCATGCCATGAATCGACGAGTCGAAGCGCACTCCCGCATTGCAGAGCGCAAAGGCTGGGAGCACAAAAAAAGAGAGGAACGGATGCAGGAAATGTTCCAGTGTAATGCCCATCGGTCTGAGCGCCCTTGTTACAAGATCGAGTTCCACGATAGTGTCAAGCTGATTATGATCATGGAGCATGCTCTCCCTGGTGAGAACGGAGCGTTCCAGATCATTGACCCTGGCCCGGAGCAGCGACGAAAATTTTTCGGGATCGATTCTGGCTCGTACGGGCACCGTAAAGGCTATTAAAATACCGGCGACGGTGGCGTGTACGCCCGATGCGAGTACGGCAACCCATATGCACGGGATAAGGATGACATATACAAGCACATTTCTGATGCCCCTTGCCGACGCCCACCAAAGCGTTCCCAGCAGCACGGCCGCAGCGAGCAGCGAAATCCATGAAATCGACGCTGTATAAAAGAGGGCGATAACGACCACAGCTCCAATGTCGTCTACAATGGCGAGGGCTGAGAGGAAGACCTTGAGGCTGAGAGGAACGCGGTCTCCGAAGAGCGACAGTACGCCAACGGCAAAGGCGATGTCCGTAGCCATGGGTACGCCCCAACCTGCCGTTGCCTCACCGCCGCCCGCAATGCCCACATAAATTATTGCAGGGACAGCCATGCCCCCGAGTGCTGCGGCTATGGGCAGAAAGGCCTTGCCGGGTGCTGAGAGGTGGCCCACCACGATTTCGCGCTTGATTTCAAGACCGACGACAAAGAAGAACAGGGCCATAAAACCGTCATTGATCCAGTGTTTCAGAGACAGAGAAAAGGTATGTGTGCCCCAGGACAGCCCTAAAGGGGTATCCAGAAGTGAAACATATGAGGCAGACCATGGTGAGTTAGCCCACAGAAGAGCTGTAATTGTCGAGACTATCAGGGTGATGCTGCCCAGAATTTCAGCTCTGAGGAATGCTCCGAATGCTCCCCGAATCCCACTGATGACGCGGCAGTTCATGAGCGCAGGACAGTTGGCGCAGAATCGTCCTGCGGCTGCACTGGCCGCATATAAGTATCATCTTTACGGGACGTCATCCTGTTGCCCAACCTTTCGAGTTAAACCCTCGGCGCAAAAAATGAACCCGGCCCAGTTCAACAATATTATCATTGTTACATAATTCATTTACGGTCACAAGCCGCAGGCGGGTTCTCGAGAAAGAATCTGGAAACAACCCTCTCCGCTGAGGGTCATGTCTCCTCAGATTATCTCCTTCGGATCGATGAAAGACGCACATGTGAGTTCATCCAGCATCTTCCAGGAAAGACTTTCGACCGCCATATCCGCAGATATGAGGACGGCAGAAATATGGAGGTGACTCGGGACCCTGCCGCTTTTTGCCGGTGGCAGGGTCGCTATTATCGTTCCCTCATCGATGTATTCGCCCACAGCAATATCAGGGACCTCAAGAATGTGGCCGTAAAGTGTGAAGAGCCGGCGGTCTCCATCAAATATGTCGTGAGCCGCAAAGAGGGTATAACCGAGAAAATCCTCGATGCTTTTGACAATCCTCCCCGGGTAAATGATCGGGATCTTCGCATTCTCGCCGATAGTCTTTAGCCCGCCTGCGGCTGTTTCGTAGTAAAGAATATCCAGGCCGTTATGCCGCTTCCCGCGATGCCCCATGTCTCCCCACCACTTCCAATCTGACAGAAATTCCATACCGGGCTCAAAGACCCACCTTCTTAGGCTCAGGGAGTTCAAACGGACCATGTTTTCCGTGAAAAGCGACTTTTTAAGAATGAGCATGTTCCTTGGCGTCTTTAACCCATTTCCGGGTCAACGATTTTTTCTGAGAAAAAGAATGACCAGTCCGGCGCCGATCATGGATGAACTCAAAAGCTGCCCCATGGTAAGAGGTCCGAAAATATAGCCAAGTTGCACGTCGGGTTCTCTGAAAAACTCAAGTGTAAACCGAAATATTCCATAAAGCAGGAGGAACCAGGAGACGAGAACGCCTGACCTGAACTGTCTGTTTTTCAGCATCCAAAGAACAGTAAAGAGGACCACCCCTTCGAGAAGGAACTCATAAAGCTGAGACGGATGACGGGGCAGAGGTCCCCCTGAAGGAAATACCATTGCCCATGGCATGTCAGTGACCCGTCCGTAAAGCTCGCCGTTAATAAAATTGCCCAGTCTTCCCAGCCCCAGTCCTATTGGGGCGGTAACTATTACGAGGTCTGCTACCTGCCAGAAATCAACCCTGAATTTCCTGCAGAAAAAAATGCCAGCCAATATGCTTCCTAAGAGACCGCCGTGAAAGGACATGCCTCCATGCCAGACCTCTAATATCTCGACTGGATGTGCAATATACTCAGGCAGATCATAGAAGATCACGTATCCAAGCCGTGCGCCGATCAGAAGCCCCAATATAAGATAGGAATATAGGGAGTCGACAAAGTCCTGCCCGAAGTTCATGCCTTTCTTTTTTATCTGAAGACGCACGAGCAGATAGGATGACGTGAACCCCAGAAGGTACATCATCCCGTACCATCTGACGGCAAGGGGGCCTATCCTGACTATTACCGGGTCAATGTTGGGATAAGGGATCATACGTGTAAGATCGTCGATTCTTTCATAAGTAGCAATACATTTATAGTTTGCCCATCAGTCCTCGGTTGTCATTGTCCGGCTTGACCGGACAATCCAGGGGCCTTTTGAAACGCCTGGATTCCCCGATCACGTCGGAGAATGACGGATAAAGAAAGGCAGTTCAAGACCCGACACTATTCGATTACCAGCCCAGTTTCCCTGAGAGCAGTCTGGCGTACATGTCCTTCGGAAGAAAAGCCGACCTGTGTATTTCGGGGCTGTAGTATTTTGTTCTGATCCTGTCCTTGCGTCTGATTTCCCTGGGGTCGAGTTTTTTGGAGCCCACTGAAAATGACCACCAGTTCCCCGCATACGTCGCGATGGGGGCTGTATAGAGGTCGACAACAGGAAAAGAGGACTTCATCGTCTTTTGCACCTCCACTACCATGTCTTTGTGAAAGTGAAGAGATTCAGAAAGTGTTACGAACATGCCTTTTTCCGTAAGGCACTGATTGATTGTCTTGAAGAAATTTTTCGTGAAGAGGCTCTTTGCGAAACCGACGATGTCAGTGGAATCGACGATTACTGCATCGATATCTGAGCGCCGCTGTTTTACGAACTGAGCGCCATCCATGCACTTGATCTCGACGCGCTTATCCCTGATGCCGCCTGCAACGGACGGAAAGAACTTTTTGGATACATTTATGACGTCTTCGTCTATCTCGATGAAATAGACCTTTTCTACTGATTTATGTTTGAGTACCTCGCGGACCGTTCCCCCGTCGCCTCCGCCGATCACTACTACTTTTTTAGGGTTGGGGTGGGCGTTCAGGACGATATGAACAAGCATCTCGTGGTAGAAGAATTCATCTCTCTCCGTTATTTGTACAACGCCGTCAAGGACCAGTACTTTTCCGAAGAAGGGGTTTTCAAAGACCATGATGTCCTGGAACTTGCTTTTTTTGTGATAGAGGATTTTCGACACCTCATAGGAATACTGGATCGGAGCATAGGGGTCTTTTTCGATGAACTTTATCATGCCAACCTCCTTGTAATGTACCAGGCTAAATGAGAATAGTTTTAGGTATTGAAAAACCGTTGAATTCGGAGGCGTAAGATATGGTATATGCCCCGCTGGACAGAATCAGCACCCGCCCGCCGATCGGCGGCTCGGGCAGCAGCACGTCTTTGTCGATTACGTCAAAGCTGTCGCAGCTTGGGCCGGCAAGGGTCCATTTCTTCACATTGCTCTGTCCTTCGACAATATATCTATATTTTATGCCTCCGACGCTTTCCATCAGGCCGTTAAAAACCCCGACGTCTATATAAAGCCATTCTTCATCGCCCCGCCAGGCCTTCCCCAGGACTTTCGATACAAAGATGCCTGCGTCTCCCACGACCGCCCTGCCAGGTTCGATAAAGACTTTTATGTTCCTGGGGAATTTTTCATATATGAGGCTGTTGACGTTCTTGTCGATCGAGGGGATATCCACTACGCTTTTTGTATAGCGGATCGGGTAGCCGCCTCCGATATTAAGGACAGAAAGGCGTATTCCTCTTTTTTCTATTTTATCCCAAAGCAGCTTTGCCTTGTCGAGAGCTGAATTCCAGTTATAGATGTTTGTGCACTGCGAGCCGACATGGAAAGTGACCCCGACAGGATTCAGCCCCTTCTTTCCGGCATATAGGAGAAGTTCCTCCGCCTCTTCGAGTTCTACGGCGAACTTCTTGCTGAGCGGCCATTCCGATCCCTCATTGGGGACTGACAGCCTGACATAGACGCTGCAGCCCGGCACGTATTCACGAAGCTTGCGGACCTCATCTTTTGAATCGAAGGCGAAATGAGGAAGATTATATTCGGCGGCCATTTTGAGGAACCTGAAAGATTTTATCGGGTTACTGGTGATGATCCTGGCCGGTTTTACTCCTATCGAAGCCAGGATAGCCAGCTCCCCTTCAGAGGCGATCTCGAAACCCAGACCGAGTTTGTCGATCAGTTTCAGGATCTCGATATCGGGATTGGCCTTGACAGCGTAAAAGACCTTGGAGTTCTTAATGTTTTTGCCTATAGAACGCACCTTTTTCTTGACTATTGAAGTATCTATCAGAAGATAGGGCGGCTCAAGATCAGTCTTCTTAAGAAAAGCCATGGCCTTCCTGATCGTCGACTTTGCTGCGATCTCGTAATGCGTCTTGTCTATCCTGAATCTGCTTTTCATTTTTG
>JBAIXS010000392.1:0-1960 GCA_037916395.1 Candidatus Sulfobium mesophilum | reverse complement strand
CCCGAGAGGCTTTTGATAAGCTTCTCTTTCAGGACAGGTCCCCTTGGAGACCGAAGACCCCTTCCGTGGATTATCTTGACGCATTTATGTCTTTTGGCGAGCGCTTCTTTAAAGAAGGCTTCGACTTCTTCCTCGGACTCCTCAACAGACAGGCCGTGCAGATCAAGGCAATCTTTAACCGAGAAACGGCCTTCACGCAAAGGTCGCACGATATCGGCCCTGAAGTCCTCGTTTACCCACTCCACATACTCCTGGGTATCAGCAATATTGACAGCTCTTCTGCCCCCAACGATTTCTCTTAGAGCATTAAGTGCTTCGTTTTCCTGATTGCTTTTCTTACAGGGCGGTGACTTTTTCTTATGGACAATCCGCATGGCCCTGAATTCACTGATCTCCTTAACGTTCGACATCTCCCGGGCAAAGAGTTCTTCGTCAGTGAGTGCCTGTTCCTTATTGAGAAGAGCCGGCATGGGAGCAGCAGGTTTCGCGGAGACTTTCATACCGCGGCCCTCGATCATCTTTTTCAGGCCCTCAAAAGGCTGAAATGAAAATGTCTCGGGTATATTTCTTTTTGCGCCCATATGCATCCCCTTTTTTTCATTATAACAAAAGCGTCGGCAATGGGCATCTCTCAGAGCGGCCTGATATCTCATCCTCACCCTTTAAGTTAGTCTTACCTCGCTGTCCTTTGCCCCAGGCACGCTGAACTCTGCCTCAAACGCCTCCGCTTTATTGTCTTCATATCATTTCTCCTTGAAATAGGACCATCAAATCAAAAGAATTTCTCGATTGGTCTCGATTGGCCAAACTTGACAACCACGTATCTGTCGTATAGATTAAACAAAAAATAAAGGAGGAGAATAAATGGCTAAAGCGAAAATAAGATATAACGAAGGACTGCAGTTCATCGGAGAGGCTGATTCCAGGCATGCTGTTGTAATGGACGGGGAAGAGAAATTCGGCGGCAGGGATTCAGGCGCGAGGCCTATGGAACTTCTTCTTATGGGCATCGGCGGCTGTTCAGGAATGGATGTTGTTTCAATACTTAAAAAGAAGAGGGAGCGCCTGACCGGGCTTGAGATCAATGTGGATGGTAAAATGGCAGATGACTATCCCCATAAATATACGCAGATCGACATTGAGTTTGTTGTGAAAGGAAAGGGCCTGTCGGAAGAAGCGGTGAAGAGGGCGATACAGCTCTCGATGGACAAGTACTGCTCCGTCAAGGCAACGCTCGAAGGGTCTGCGAAAATAACATTTTCGTACAAGATAGTCGAAGAGTAGGGGCGTAATTAATCACGCCTCCAACTTAATGCGGCCCCTCTTTAACAGCGGTTGGGAGACGCCGTTCGCGCTCCAAGAACGATGTTCTCCTGAGCATATATATAGACGGCACTATGAAGAGGGTGAATACGGTTACACTCCACCTCCACCCAGCACCTTGTAAAGCGTTACCAGATTGGTGAGACGGGAGAGGCGGACGGCAATCAGACCCTGCTGAGCGCTGTAAAGGGAGCGCTGCGAGTCCAGGACATCCAGGTAGCTCGCTATGCCTTTTTCGTAGCGGGCTTGCGATAATCGATAGGTTACGGCAGTGGCGTCCGTCAGGGATTGCTGGGCCTCGAGTTGATCGCCGAGTGTTCCGCGCTGCGCAAGCGCATCTGCCACTTCCCTGAAAGCGCTCTGGATCGCCTTCTCATATTGGGCAAGGAGGATATCACGGTCGACTTCCGAAACCTTCAGGTTGGCCCGGTTTCTCCCCGCATCAAAGATCGGCAGGGTGATTTGCGGCGCAAAGCTCCAAGTTCCGCTTACTGAATTAAAGAGTCCTGACAAATGATCGCTGGAAAGACCAACGCTTGTTGTAAGAGTAATCCTCGGAAAGAACGCGGCACGTGCCGCGCCGATATTGGCATTGGCTGCCTTCAGAAGATGCTCGGCCTGCATTATGTCGGGGCGG
>JBAIXS010000391.1:0-2333 GCA_037916395.1 Candidatus Sulfobium mesophilum | reverse complement strand
CAGGCGGCGGTGAAGGGTACATAGTCTCCCATGTGAGAGGCACCCTGTTGGCTGGATCCAGTGCAAGCAGGCTGTGAAGCAGGGTTGTGCCTGTACGGGGAAGCCCTGTAATAATAATTGGCCGGCGTATCTTCTCCTCTTCGATCGCAGGATTTCGCTTCCGGTCCTCTTCCATCAGGAGATTGTTGGCCAGCAGACGGACCATGTCCTCCCGTGCTGCAAGACGCCCCATTGGATTCAGGCGGGCTTCGGTCTCAAGCGAACTGATGAGCCGGCTCAGGGGCTCCTGAAAAGAGAGGATGCCGAAATCATGAAGACCGGTCTGCCGGCGCGCGGAATCGATGAGTCCCTCTCCGGAAAACCTCGGCCGTGCAAACGGGCGAAGGATATTGCCAACTGAGTTAATTGCGTGGACCATGAAGGATCGATCAACCTTCCATCGTCTCAAGCCGCCCGGGTTCTTCTTCGTTTCAACGTTCATCTTCAATTCTGACATCACTCTATGATAACCATAGAACAGGTTTTATTGAAAGCTTAGGGACAAACCGATGTGCATAAAGGCAGAACAGATTCTGAGAAAGCGGCGATGAACTTTTCAGAAGAGAGTTGCCTGTTTCCTTATCATGCACACCCAGCCCTATCGCCCTTCTGAAGCTCTCGATTGTATTCTCACCCGCATATGCGCTGGCTCCGCGATGGCCTACTTTAAGGAACATTCACTCTTTCCACGGTCATGTTCTAATGAGATTCTTTAGTGAAATGCATAAGCGCCTTTTTCGTTTTCGAAATCATTGAGGGTAATTCACTCTTCAGATCACATACTGCCCTGTCATATTCGTCGTCGATTCGCATGACGTCGCTCCCTGTAGGGTGTACCTCTATCGATAATGTCCCGATATAGTCAATCGAATCGCCCTTGGAAATCACAAACCTGGGTGTGAGATGGGGTTGAAAGTGCGATTCCACATTAGAAGAACCCAGCATATAATGATACCCTGTCATTGAGTATGTCCCGGCCGGTAAGCGCCAATAGAACGAGCCGCCGCCGACCAGCCTGTAGACGAATTCCTGCTTAGTTGTCTCCTCTTTTATAAAAACAGTAAAGAAATCAGGCCAGAATCGGTAAACGTTTATGGAAATCACTTTCGGTTCTGGCTTCCAACTAAGTATCTTCTTATCCTTTATAACCTTTACCTGCCCAAAAACTACAGTCTCATCCATCGGCATTTCTTTGGTCAAAGAGATGTCGATGCGGGACTGAGGAATAGGGGTCGAGCAGCTGCAGAAAAAAAACAAGACAAATAGGGAGGAAAATGAAATACTTCGAATCATAATAGATAGGGACTTCATCTTCCCATATATCGTTGGTAGGCCTGAAAAAAGCGATCATTAAGATATGGGTCCACGTTTTCTGCTCCCCTGACGTTTAACTGGAGCTTGATTTTTCCATCGGCAAGTGTCTGTATAGCAATCGTAACATCTGCAGGCCCCTTCCTTCCCAGAATCATGCCGGTGGCCCTGTCAGTCGTGGAGATACTGATTCCTGTATCTTCCGCAGCCTTTATAGCGCTTTCCCATACGCGATCATATTGAGACGACGGGTAGTAGTAAGGCTCATACACGACACAGGAAGAGAGCATCATTGTAAGAACAATTAAGCCAAGAACAGGGACCAGACAGATTCTAGCAGACAGTTCTTTCATATCAGTCTCCTTTCCGGGGTGCAGGATAAAATACTTTCCCTTCTGGGTGATGACGTCTTTGCACTATCTTATCTCTGCCCCTCGCAGTCTGCAAGCAGTACCGTATTAGCTAATTTACGAAGATTGCGACATGCATTGTAGGGATTCAGGTCCATTCATATTGATTTTCCTTTGTAATGTTGTGTCAGGAGCGCATATTTATAAATCGCACTTTCAGTTGATGCGAAACTGAAGTACACCGGCATACCCTCACACCCGTCTTCATTTATACCTTACCGATTCAAACCCATCTTGTAGGTTTTCTATATAGTGCTATGATCTTTATAAGATTAGCCGCAAGCAGGTGCACAATTGGGAGTGCAGCGGAGCGCGCTTGCTCGTCGGCCCGGCGAAAGATGAAAGGCACCTTATGGAAACCTTACCATTATGGAGGGAACCATGAAAACGGCAAGGAGCCCTCAATAGATCGGTCCTTAATTATTACTTGCGCAGGAGGTAAAGAATGGGTCGGCAAAAGATTAGGCAGCTGACGTTAAATGCTTGGTCCATTACCATTCTTGTAATCCTGCTGATTGTCGTTTTTCTGTCCTGGATGAGCTACCGGTTTCTCAAGCCCTTCCCGCCGAGGAC
>JBAIXS010000390.1:0-3144 GCA_037916395.1 Candidatus Sulfobium mesophilum | reverse complement strand
TTGGGCTTGCTTGGGATGATGGCTACCGCTGCTACCACATCGGAGTCCGTACTATATGGCGCCGGCCAGTTGAGCTTTGCATTGATCGCCAGCAATTATATGAATTTCAGCATAAGACTCGGCTACCATTTTTCGATGGTGGAGGCCTATGCCGGGGAAAACAGAAATGATAATTATATAAAATATTTCTTCAAGGGCGGCGGGGCCGCAGTGGACAGGAGATTAAGAAGGCTCAGGCTGATAACAGAGATACTGGAGAGGCTCGGGTTCAGGGTAACGGTCACTGAAGATGTGCTGAGCGCTGCTCTCACAAAATATAAGCAGGAGGATATTGAAAGACAATGCGAGATACTGGGCAAGCTGACCGTGTTTACGAAACAACTGGACCTGATTATGTACAACGATAACTTGATCGACCAGCACATCGAGGAGTTCGTAAAAGGAACATTTTTGAACGCGGACATATGACACCCCCGACCGACTATACGTTTCATTGTAAATAGTATGAAGCGGTGAAGTTTTCTGATAGAATAACGGCATAAGCTGGAAATGAAGATATATTATGAAAGATAAAATATTTTCACTTCTGAACATCAAGCGATTAATAGTATTTGAGGCTTTTGTAAGCGCAGTCACCGTCATACTTTTATCGGCAGTTCTGATACTCGCATGGATGTCTTCCGAAAAAGTGACCGAGGTTGTAACTTCAGACTTTAATCAGCAGCAACTCGTCCTTGCACGGCACGCAGCCAGCCAGATAGAAAATGATCTGCAGATGCTCAAGAGGGAATTATCTCTTCTCAGTTCCTCTCCGTCGATACAGTATTTCGAGGAAATCTGGCTGTCCAAAAGGATGCTTATTTCCTACTCAAGTATTAAAGGGGAAGGGGCCCTGGAGATGAGATATGTTGAGTCTAATAAACCTCGGACCTATATGGTGGACAGTCGGGGATACCGGATCATAGATTCTTATCCCGAAGATTTGGATTATCTTAAATGGGGGGGGGAATCAATAAATAAAGGCACAATAATGGTAACCGACGTCCTTCCTGTTATTGAGGGTAAATATCATAAGATGATAATGAAAATGGTGATGCCTGTGTGGCAGGTTTCGGCCGATGAGATCCATCCGGCGGCAACAAACAAGTTCTCGGGAGTTTTATTGTTCGTAGTGGATGCCACCGCCTTAATAGAGAGTGAAACAAATTCAATAAGGTCGGGAAAAACAGGTTATACATGGGTAATTGATGGAAAAGGGATTTTTCTGAATCACTATGAGAAGGAATTTATAGGTAAAAGTGCATTTGAGGCCAGAAGGGAAAAGCAGCCTACAATATCTTTTGATCAAATTAATGCGATACAGAAGGAGATGATGCTTACGGGCAAGGAAGGCACGAGCTGGTACATCTCCGGCTGGCACAGAGGCCGGGAGGGGCGGATAAAGAAATTGATAGCATATACCCCGGTCCATGTTACCGGAGATGAAAAACAGTCTTGGTCTGTTGCAGTTGCAGCGCCGACAACAGAGGTCGAAAATTCAATTCGTTCAATACATACGCGGCAATTATTAATGCAGGCAGTAATTGTTGTCTTCATTGTGGTTGGCGGATTCATTATCCATGTGCTCATGACAAGCTGGTCGAGCACATTAACGCAGGAAGTTGAACTAAAGACCCGGGCTTTTAAGAAATCCGAACAACGGTATAAGTCCCTCGTGGAGAACGCTGAAGATATTATTTTCACAGTGGATTGCGACGGGTGTTTTCTCTCAATAAACAATAATGGCGCAAAATTTTTTAACAAAACGCCTGAAGATATAATTGGCCGTAATATGTCAGAAATTTTTTTATGGCCCGGCGGTGAGGCTATGCTTACGGCTGTGAAAGAGGTAGTTGAAAGTAAACAAGGCGAACAGATTACCCATCCCGTCAAAATCGCAGAGCAAGAATACTGGTTGAATACCAATTTCAGAAGGCTTCTGGATGAAGACGGCAATATTTATGCAGTACTTGGCATCTCAAGAAATATTACCGACAGAAAAAAAATAGAGGAAAGCAGCTATCATACGGAAAAACTCGCCTCTATGGGCACACTGGCTGCAGGAGTGGCGCACGAGATAAATAATCCTCTAGGCATAATACTCGGATTCAGCGATCTTCTTTTGGAAAAAGCAAAACCTGATTCAGAAGAAGCTGATATTTTAAAAACAATAGCAAAGCATGGTCTGCGCGCCAAAAGAGTGGTTGAAAACCTTCTGAGCTTTGCCCGCTACACTGAATGCAAGGAAGAACTGGTTGACATTAATAAAGGCATCGAAAACGTAATAGCTGTTGTAGGTAATACACTTCTGATGAAGAAAATCACCTTGAAACAAAATCTTAACGCAGATTTGCCCAGGATTAAGGGATGCTCTGAGGAATTGCAGCAGGTATTTTTCAATATCATAAACAACGCTGCATCAGCGATGAACGGCGGCGGGACATTATCGATTGAAACAAGGTCTCTGAACAATAATGAACTTGTTGAGATACGCTTTGCCGACACAGGCCACGGCATCAGAAAAGAGCACCGTTCAAAGATTTTTGACCCTTTATTTACTACCAAGAAGGTAGGTGAAGGAACAGGCCTGGGGCTTTCCGTTTCTTACGGAATACTTACAAAGCATGGCGGAACGATATATTTCGAGTCAAAGACAAAAGACGAGTCGGAAGATTCGGGAACGACATTTATTATAACTTTGCCGGCAATAAAACAGTGAGAATGTAAGGTAACGGTGTCGGCAATATCCAGCATACTGAACCGGGCGCCGGCGCTAATTATTTGCAATTGTTCTTTCCTGCGGCAATGCCGTAGGGATCTGGCAGGGTGCGGAATAGTCTCAAATTCGTTATTCTCCGGCTTGACCGGGGAATCCAGGGTAAGCGTAATCTATTGAAAGACATGGGTTCCCCCCTTCGCGGGAATAGACGGATGGAAAGCTTGAAAATATTTTTTCAGTATACTGCTGGTGCAAGGAGTTATAATTTTTAAAAAAAGGAGGATGTATGGCCGAAAAACTGTTAATCGTAGACGATGAGCCGGACATGCTTAAGCTTCTTCAGATGATTATCACTGAGAAGACCCCCTACGAGGTTGTGACCACAA
>JBAIXS010000389.1:0-4804 GCA_037916395.1 Candidatus Sulfobium mesophilum | reverse complement strand
TGCAGCTGCAGATGGAGCTTCAGCGAAGAGGCATACCCTTCGAAATCCGCTCTGGGCTGAAGTTTTTCGAACAGGCTCATATCAAGGACGTCCTCTCGTATCTGCGGATAATGGTAAATCCTTTTGATGAAATCAGCTGGATGAGGACCTTGAAACTTATACGTGGGATAGGGAATATAAGCTCGCGCAAGGTATGGGAGTTCATAGGGACCTCAGCGGACCCTGTAGCAACAGTCTCTGAGGCCTACCGGCTCATTCCCAGGAAGGCAGCGGATGGTTTCGGGAAATTTCTGGATTTACTCAGGGGACTGCGGGAAGAAAAATATCTTTCCTCTCCCTCCTCGGCTATAGACTATGTCCTAAGCCACGGATACGAAGAACACCTATACAACAATTACCCTAATGCGGAGATGCGCATAGAGGACATTGAGCAGATGTCTCGCTTTGCCCAGCGCTACGATTCTCTCGATACATTCCTGAGCGACCTTGCCCTTCAGGGCGTGACCGAGGCCGAAACAGAAGAAACAGAACTCCCCGGAGGTAAAGTAGTCCTGTCTACCGTTCACCAGGCAAAAGGGCTTGAGTGGGAGGCCGTGTTTATCATCGGGATGAACGACGGGCGGTTTCCCTCGGCAAAATCCCTAAGGAGCGACGACGAGGAAGAGGAAAGGCGGCTCTTTTATGTGGGAGTAACCCGGGCGCGGGAAGATTTGTATGTCTGTTATCCTATCTCATCGGAGGACTGGAACGCCCTGGGATTTCTGAGACCATCGAGGTTCCTGAAGGAACTCCCAAAAGATTGTTTTGAGGAGATAGCTGTTGAGGATGTATAATATACTTTGGCTGTCGGCAGTCAGCCCGGAAAAAAAGGAGATTCTTACTTCCTGAAACTGATTGCTGACCGCTGAACGCGTGCCCTAATCTAAAAATGACTTATTCAAACGCAATAAAGAGCGGTTTCAAACTTGTAAACAGCAGGTGGCAGCTCGTTGCCGTGCAGGCCGGCATGATGCTTTTCAACTGCATGGCCTTTTTTATAATGGTCGGCATACCCCTGGGCATAGCATTCATAATCTTCGGACTTGATCTTACGGGTCTGACGGAAATAAAGGACTTTGTCGGCATATTCAGAAATCCTGCGGAACTTCTTTCCAAGTACTTCACCCTCGTCATGATAGTCATATCGAGCTTTCTATTTTATATACTCCTGGTAACAACCCTCGGACTTTACGTATTCGCAGGCTCTGCGGGCTTCATAGGGCGCAGCATCCTCGATCCTTCTTTCAAGTTCAGCCTGCGGGCCTTCTTCGGCGAGGCCCGGAAGTTCTTTTTCCCAATCATGTGGTACTCACTTGTCGTAGGGTTCGTGTTCATCGTGATCGCATTTGTCCTCGGCCTCTTTGGCGGAGGTATCGCTGCGGTCGTCTCGACTGCAAAGAGCCAGGATTCCACACTCGCACTTTTTCTGGGTATTTTTTTCTCCCTGATCCTGATTCTGATCGGTCTGAGTCTTATACTGGGAGCCCTCGCAGTAACGGTTTATGGAGTTGCAGTGCTATATTTCAAGGGTGAGGGCGCTGTTCGGTCGTTCAAGGGGGGATTCAAATTCGTCTGGGACCACCAGAATGCCTTCTGGCTTTATGTACTTCTCCTTATGGGATATGTCATCGTAAGCTTCATAGTGATGCTCGTTGTCTATCCGTTCAATCTTATACCTATAATAGGGACGATAATCTCCATCCCTTTTCAGATAATTTCATACGTAGTGCAGGGATATCTTGGGCTTGTGATACTGGCTGTGGTATACAACTATTTTTTCGAGATGGAGATAAAGCAAACCCGGACGCAAGCTATGCAGCCTCCTTCTGATGCTACTCAATCGATTTCCACAGGCCCGGAAGATACTTCTTCCGCTGAAGCTCCTCAGCAAGAGTCAACTCCTCCGGGGTCGCAGGGGACGGAACAAAGCTGATCCCGAAAGCCTCTTCAAAAGAGGCTGCAACGATTTCCCGAAACAATCCTTCGTCAAGCCCCGGCAGGATCTCCCTGAGCCCCACCGCGCAGTCCCGGAGAGATTTTATCTCGTCTTCTCCGAAGATGTTGCGCAGCCTCTCAATGTCATAGGAGTAGGGGATGGAGCCCTGTTGAAGAAGGCCGTCAACCCAGCGTTTCTGGGCAGACCCGACGATTTTTCTGTTATTGATGAGGATTTCTCCGTAAGAGCTCGAATGAAAACAAATGGGACTGCCCGCCAGTACTCTCCCTTTCTCTCTTCTGAGCTTAGGTTCGGTGCAGATCCCGGTCTTTCTGAAGGCCAGATGAAATGCCGCGCTTATCTTCTTATAGCTGTCCAAAAGCCCCTTGGAAAATGGCCCCTGGCAAATACAGGCCGAAAAACTATAGGTCAGTTCATCGCCATGGAGTATTGCCCTGCCACCGGTAGGCCTTCTGACTATCGGAATGTCCTCCGCCTCACAATAACCGGCGTCAATACCCGGAGTCCTTTGGAAATATCCGAGGCTTAATGACGGCCGGTCCCATCCGTATAATCTCAGCGCCGGCGGAAGGCTCCCTTTGCGGACGAAAGTTGCGATAGCCTCGTCGAGTGCCATATTGTACGGCGCACTGCCCGGACCCGAGTCTATGAGCCGCCAAGTCCTTTCCATGTTTCAATCATAATATTCTTAAAGAGGGTGATGCAAGAACAGCATTGTGAGGATGACAAAAGTTTATGAAACGGCTCTAGTGTCGTCTCGGAAATAATTTGTCATTGTCCGGCTTGACCTGACAATCCAGAAGACTTCGAAGAGACTGGATTCCCTGATCAAGTCAGGGAATGACGCTGCAGTGAATTTCTGCAAGTTATTAATTAGACAGCACACTAGCTGAGATTCAGATACGGATAAGGCTGTTCAGAAAGAGATCAGGACAAACTCTTCCATTTCAGGGTTTAATCAGATCCATCAGGGACTGGATGTCGTTGTTGTCCAGCGGACCGCCGTATCTGACATCGAAGCCCGGCATCAGGGTATTTTCCACGCCCTCTCTTATGGCCTTAAGCATTTCCTTGGCGGGCTTTCTGCTCATTGTGGAAAGCGATGTATTCTTGCCTGCGTTATGGCACATGAAGCAATCCGCCTTGAAAAGGTCCCACCCCTTTTTCCCGCGCCCGCGTTCCACATGACAGTCTTTGCATTCTTCAGAGAATATATCTGTTGCCTTGTACTGTGCCATATGGATTCGGTCTTTTGCAGAAATCTTAACTGACAGCGTAGTAACAGGAGTTATAGGGTCGTTTGTATATACGTCTATCTTTTTAAAGAAAATCCCTTTCCTTCCGCGCATGTCTATTACGGCGGTGATGCTTCCTTTTTCTCCCGGCTTCAACAGGCGGGAACTGGCCCTGGCTTTAGTGTTTCCCGAGGTGGCAACGACTTTTTCTATAACGAGGGTGCTATCGCCCGTATTGGAAAATTCGAAGGCATGCTCGACCTTATCCAAATCGGATACGGTGCCTAGATCCTTGTCCACCTCGACAAACCGTGCCACGGGCTGAGCGTAAGATATAGCCTGAGCAAAGAGGACAAATATTGCTGCAAAGGCAACTCGATTCATCGGCTTATTATAGCAACTTCAATAGCTTAGTCCACAATTTTTTTGACTTCTATTCCCCTGCTTTAT
Source organism: Candidatus Sulfobium mesophilum (assembly GCA_037916395.1). Taxonomy (GTDB): domain Bacteria; phylum Nitrospirota; class Thermodesulfovibrionia; order Thermodesulfovibrionales; family UBA6898; genus Sulfobium; species Sulfobium mesophilum_A. Next base: position 1,123 of record JBAIXS010000389.1, on the reverse strand, counting down.
TTACCATCTCAAATAGTATTATAGATTGCGCTTTTTGGAGGCCATGCCGGACTTGATCCGGCATCCAGCGACTTTCAAAGACAAAACGACTGGATTCCGGCCCAACACACCGCCGTAATGACGACTAAAAAAGTGCAGACTGTTATGAGACGGTTAATAACTTTAACTAACGCCGCTAGATTGCGCCCGGTAGACGAAATAATTACAAAAGTATGCGTTGTCTGCCAGCATAGACATTCATGCGCTCCCCGCGCAGGAAGCCCACCAGGGTAATGCCATATGTTTCCGCTATATTAATTGCCAGGCTTGTCGGGGCTGCCCTGCTTGCGATAACAGGTATCCCGCACCGCGCGCATTTCGACACGATCTCCGAGGAAAGTCTGCCGCTTGCAAGCATCGCAGTGCCATCAAACGGGAGTCTTTCGAGGAGACAATATCCTATGACCTTATCGATGGCATTGTGCCTGCCTATATCCTCGGCAAAAACAAGAATTTTTTCGCCGTCGGTCAAGGCAGCGCTATGCACACCTCCGGTAAGCTTATAGGCATCGGATTTCTGCTGGAACTCCCTGAACACAGCCTGAATATTTTCCCGGCGGAATGTAATACTGTCGTCTATCCTGTTCTTAACCGCCCCTCCGAAACTGACGCCGCCGGCGCAGCCTGAAGTGATAGTCCTTTCTCCCTCCCCGGCGATAGACCCGGAAGAAGGAATATCCACATTTATGTCGTCGCCGTATTCGATAGTCATGCGCTCGGCGCACCACTCGCCGGATATGAGTCCTTCATTATGTATTATGCCGGTTACAAGTTCGCGGACCATTACCGGAGTGCAAAGAAGGGATATCACATGCCTGCCGTTAACCGAAACCCTCAGTTTCTTTTCGACGGCTATGAGGTCATCCGTGTCGGTTGACGAGCCTTCCTTTATCTTAAGCGTCGGCACTTTCTTATAGGCTTGCATCTTTAAAGTTTAGCAGAGATGGCCCGTCCATATCGACTTGACTTTAGCCCTCGAAGCCTCTTATTATTTTGATGCGGGGCGTAGCGCAGTCCGGTAGCGCACACGGTTCGGGACCGTGGAGTCGAAGGTTCAAATCCTTTCGCCCCGACCATTTTTCCC
>JBAIXS010000388.1:0-4528 GCA_037916395.1 Candidatus Sulfobium mesophilum | reverse complement strand
TTGACTATTGCCGGCACTTTCCATAACAATAAGTAACTTTATGAAAGCCCTGGTTACAGGAGCTGCAGGCTTTATCGGCAGCTATCTCGTGGAAGCCTTAAAAAAAAGGGGCTATGAAGTTACGTGCCTCACTAGAAGATCCTCCAGCCTCAAATGGATAGAACATCTCAATCTGAATTATATCGTTTGCGATCTTTCCGATATCGAATTCCATGCTGACGAAATCAAAGGGTTCGATTATATATTTCATCTGGCCGGTGTGACAAAGGCCTTAAACGAGCATGATTTTTTTCATGCGAACGCGGAATGCACCGAAAAATTGATTCGCGTAGCGGCGGAAAGATGCTCCGGTCTTAAGAGGTTCGTTTATCTCAGCAGTCTTGCAGCGACTGGTCCCAGCAGAAATGGCAACCCTGTAAGGGAGGACTCGCCTGCGTTGCCGGTATCTAATTACGGCAGGAGCAAGCTTGCCGGGGAGAAGGCGGTGCTTCTTTACAGAGGAAGTTGTCCGGTTACGATCATAAGGCCGCCTGCAGTGTACGGACCCAGAGACACCGACTTTTACGTGATGTTTAAAATGTTAAAAAAGGGGATCTTTCCGTTTTGGGGAAGATGTTTTTATTCGCTGTTATATGTTGAAGATTTGGTTGATGGTATAGTACTTGCGGCTGAGAATGAGGGGGCTGAGGGGAAGACATTTTTTTTATCTGACAATATGGTTTATACTAACGAGGTCATTGCGACCGAGATTTCGGAGGCGATTGGCTCAAAAGCGATAAAAATACGGCTACCTCAATATCTTCTGCCTTTTTTAGCTTTTATAGGTCAAAAAATTGACAAAAAGGGTATAATTAACGCAGACAGAATGAATGATTTTCTCTATGCCAACTGGACATGCGATTCAGGCTGGGCAAGAGAGGCGCTTGGGTTTTGTCCGAGAATAAGTCTAAGGGAAGGGGTAAAATGGACGGCAGACTGGTACAGAATTCACCGATGGCTATAGAAAGGGCTTCAGACCTTTTCGATAAGTGCTATAGGTTCACAAAGGCGAAGGAACTGATCACCGCCGGAATGTATCCCTATTTCAGGGTAATAGAAAGTGCCCAGGACCCTGAGGTTGTTATTAACGGTAAGAAGATGATCATGGTCGGTTCAAATAATTATCTGGGACTGACTAACCATCCCATGGTAAAAGAAGCTGCTCTGGATGCGATAAAAAAGTACGGCACGGGTTGCGCCGGTTCGAGATTTCTGAACGGGACCCTGGACATCCATGTAGAGCTCGAGGAGAAGCTCGCCCGTTTTATAAGGAAAGAGTCAGCCCTTGTCTTTTCGACCGGCTTTCAGGTGAATCTCGGCGTCATTTCGGCCCTTGCGGGGAAAGATGATGTTATCATCATCGATAAGATGGACCACGCCAGCATTATAGACGGCTGCCGGCTATCTTACGCTGAAGTGAGGAAGTTCAGGCACAACGACATGGCAGACCTCGAGAGGATTCTTGCGGAAAACAAGGATCGGAAAAAACTGATAGTCGTTGATGGCGTTTTCAGCATGGAGGGCGACATTATCAACCTGCCTGAGGTGGTCGGCCTCTCAAAAAAGTACGGGGCCCGGCTCATGGTCGACGATGCCCATGGGATAGGCGTTCTGGGCAAGACCGGACGGGGCACGGCAGAACACTTCGGGCTTGAAAAAGAAGTTGATCTTATCATGGGGACCTACAGCAAATCTCTCGCCTCTATAGGTGGATTTATCGCCGGCGAAGAAAAGGTCATCCATTATATAAAGCATTTCGCCAGGGCGCTCATTTTCAGCGCCAGCCCTCCGCCTGCATCAATAGCCGCTGTCAGTGCCGCTGTCGATATTATTGAAAGTGAACCACAGCGGATTGAGAAGTTGTGGGAGAATACGCGCAAGGTCCACGAGGGCTTTAGATCGCTTGGATTTGAGATAGGCCTTACCGAGACACCTATTATTCCCGTTCTTGTGGGCGAGGACCTGAAGGCTTTTACAATGGCGATGATGCTTCAGCAGGAAGGTGTTTTTGCAAACGTGGCTGTGAGTCCGGCTGTTGCCAGCGGGAAGGCGCTTATCAGGACCAGCTACATGGCCACTCATACCGACGAACATATAGATAAGGTGCTGAGCGCCTTTAAAAAAGTAGGCAAGGCCCTCGGTATTATCTGATGATCGAAGTCATTGAGGCCGAAAAGTCGCTCGATGACTTCATCAAATTTCCACTGTCCCTATATTCACATGATCCTTTTTTTGTCCCACAGCTCACGAAGGAGATGCGCGTTCATTTCTCTCCGGAAAATCCCTTTTTCAATCATTGCAGCGCCAAGTTCTTTATTGCAGTGAAAGAAGGCCGCGCAGCAGGCAGGATAATATCTTTCATCAACAGAAGACATAACGAATTTCATCACGAGAAGACGGGTTTTTTTGGGTTTTTTGATTCGGTAAACGACAAAGCAGTATCAAGGGTCCTTTTTGATGCGGCGGTGACCTACTTGCGGGGTGAGGGGATGGAGCGGGTGAGGGGGCCCATGAATTTTTCGACTAATGAAGAATGCGGCTTTCTTATACAAGGTTTCAACGAGTCTCCTTCTATCATGATGCCCTATAATCCCTCCTATTACGCTGATCTTGCGGAGGATTACGGCTTGAAAAAGATAAAAGATCTTTATGCCTTTTTATACAAGGTAGCCGAAAGGCTCCCTGAAAAAGTCTTGAGGGTGGCGGCCATTGTAGAAAAAAGAGGGATATCAGTCAGGCCTATCAACATGAAGAATTTCAAGGCTGATATGATGATATTCAAGGATGTCTATCACTCAGCATGGGAGAAAAACTGGGGTTTCGTTCCAATGACTGATGAAGAACTCGATTATGCGTCCATGAGACTAAAACAGATAATTATCCCTGAAATGACCCTTATCGCCGAAGAAGACGGCAAGCCTGTGGGGTTCATGGGGCTGGTTCCTGATTTTAACTTTGTGCTAAAACGCATGGGCGGCAAGATGAACCCGTTGACTATAGCGAAGGCTTTGTATTATTCGAGGAAGATCAAGGCCCTGCGCGTGATGCTCCTTGGGATAAAGAAAGAGTTCCGAAATAAAGGCGTTGAGGCGCTGCTGTTTAGGGAAGGGTTCGGACCGATCAAAAAGGGAAGATATGAGAGGGTGGAATTTTCCTGGATACTGGAAGATAATACCGCGGTGCAGCGCACTATTGAGCCGTTTGGAGTGGAGTTATATAAGAAATACAGAATATATGAGATGTTGCTATAATTGTTTGAAGACCCGGATTGGCCCTTGTTAGTGTAAATAACGACCCAGGACAAGAACCGCATTCACCCCACCGAACCCGAAGGAGTTCGAGAGAGCGATTCGGGCGTTAGCCTTTTCTTTTCTGGTTGCAACGTTTAGCTCGCAGCCGGAATCCTTTTCGGTAAGGTTTATTGTGGGCGGTATAGTTCCTTCTTTCAGACTCGCCGTTGCAAAAGCAGTCTCAAGGGCCCCCGAAGCAGCCAGCATATGGCCTGTCATGGATTTCGCAGCACTTACGATGACCTCAAACTGCCTTTTTCCAAGGAGGACCGCGATAGCCTCTGATTCGATCCTGTCGCCGCGAGGGGTGGATGTACCGTGAGCGCTTATATAGTCGATGTCCTCCGGAGATAGGTGTGCTTCTCTGATCGCGGTCCTCATTGCGCGCAATACGCCGTCCCTGTTCGGCCTTGTCTGGTGAAAGGCATCGCTTGTATTTCCGTAGCCAAGGATCTCTCCATAAATATGAGCTCCCCTTCTAAGCGCGCTGTCCTGTTCTTCCAAAATAACTATGCAGGTTCCCTCGGAAAGTACAAAGCCGTCTCTTGTCTCATCGAAGGGTCTGCTCGCCGAAGGACCCTCCGTCCGTGACAAAGCGCCGGCAGCGCCATATCCTTCAAGGCATAACCTGCAGAGAGGGGCTTCCGTTCCCCCGGCAATCACGGGCCCTGAAAAGCCGCTTTTTATCAGTCTGAATGCCTCTCCGATGGCGTTGGCTCCTGAGGCGCAGGCATTTGAAATGCCCAAACAATGGCCGCCGACCCCCAACTTCTGGGCTATATACGATGATGCCATGCTGATAGTCGTTGATGGCATGAGATAAGCTGAAAAGCGGGCCTTATCTGAAAGGTTTCGTGTAAGGGCATATTCCAGAGTTCCTATCCCCCCTCTGCTGGAACCTATAATTACGCCGCCCGATGTAAGATAGGAGAGCAGTTTTTCATGTCCGATAAGGCCTGCGTCCTCGACTGCCATTAATGCAGCGGCAACCGCATATTGCACAAACAGATCAACTCTTCTGAGCTCTTTTTGTCCAAGATAATGGGAAGCCTCAAGCCCCTTCACTTCGCCTGCCACCTTCCATGGAAGACGTGAGGCGTCAAATCTCGTTATGGGACCGATGCCGCTTTTGCCTGCCTTTGCCGCCTCCCAGGATTCGTTGAAGCTGTTTCCCAAAGGGGTCACGGCACCTATCCCTG
>JBAIXS010000387.1:0-21053 GCA_037916395.1 Candidatus Sulfobium mesophilum | reverse complement strand
AGCACATATGCGATGATATCACCGTTTCCGTGACGGGCGACCCTGGTGCGCTGGCGTCTGCGCTCAAGGTTTTTTGCCTTGACGTACCCCATAGCGATGTTTTTAAGCTTTCTTTTGTCAGAGAAGCCATTGAGAGTTCGAGTCATAATCTGCTTCTTCAGGAGCGGATAGAAAGACTTGAAAATAATGGAACTTTCCAATACCATGCATACGGGTGGGGGAGGTTCGTCCTGACGCTGGTCGTTATAATTGTGGTGAACTATTATGTTGTATAAGAGGGAATAAGTTGGCGAACTTGCGTAAATATCTTCTTTTCGGGATTATGATCGCTGTCGTTGCGGTAATGCTTAATCTTCTCAATTGGGTGCCGACTGCCTTCCAGAAAGAGGGAGTGAAGAAATACAGGACTATTGAGGACGCAAAAAGGGAGCTTAAAATGAGTGACTTGCTGCTGCCGTCTTATTTCCCACAATACCTGATATGGCCTCCTTCGGAGATTTTGGGCCGCAAGAGGCCGGCCAAAATGCTGCTGATGCATTTTATAAATTATGAAAGGAAAGACACGGTCCTCTCTGTCATGCAGGCTGAAACTGCTGATCCGCACCCTATAAAATCGAGAATAGAGCCCGTAAAAACGAGAAAAAGAGAAGGGATTCTCATAAAGGGCATAAGAGGCGAGCTTTCTCTCGGCCTTTGCGCAGGAGGAGAGCCGTGCAATTCCGTGACCTGGGAGTCAGATGGTTATACCTTTACAATAATAGCGAAAGACTCAGTAGAAGAACTTCGCAAGATTGCCGACAGTATGGTTTCCCAGTGGCAGCAGTGATTTTATCTTTTGATGGCCGTAATATTCTCCTCCCTCTGGAGGATATGCTGTTTTATGGAGTAAAATACAACCTGCCCGATTGTTTCAGGGCATTGCATTTGTTAACATTAATCCGGCACTGGAAGGAATACCAGAAAGAAGAGTGTAAATGTTAACATTAATGCATGAGGAAGATTGCGGCAGCAGATGTAGAGAAAAACAGAAGTGTAGGAAAGAAAGGAAAAAGTAACAGTGAATTCAGAGAAAGGGCCGTCAGATCTGCATACCGGCCACATTGCCGTTAATGCCTGGAGGGCACATGCTAAATCGTAGTGCATTTTTGCTGTTGGCAAGTTTCTGCATCTTCTTTGCATTCTCATATGTATGTCATGCGTCCTCACAGTCCGGCGAAGAGACGGCGGTATGTCTTGGCTGCCATGACAACAAGGAGATGTCCCTGACGTTCAAAAACGGCGAAAAGTTGCGCCTTTATGTCGATGGCAATGCGCTTCTGGGGTCGGCCCATAAGAATTTGGCATGTTCGGGGTGTCACGGCTTTGCTGCCGGCGACCATCCTAAAAAACAGTTTAAAGACAGAAGAAGTTTTACTATTTCAGTCTCAGAATCCTGCAGGCAATGCCATTCCTTTAAGAAAGGGATTCATTTCAGGATGGTGAACACTCTGACGCAAGTCGTCTGCGCGGACTGCCACGGTTCACATTCTATAAAGCCCGTGAAGGAAGCCGGGGATTCATGTTTCGGTTGTCACAAGTATGGGTTTTCTCTGGCTTTCAAAGACGGAAGCAGGCAGTCACTCGAGATAGCGGAGGAGACCTTGAAAAACTCTGTACATAATAAGCTCAGATGCGCGGACTGTCACTTCGGCTTCTCCTCGAAAGAGCATCCAGAGAGAAATTTTCAGGACAAGCGGAACTTTACAATTGTTACATCAGAAACATGCAGGCGGTGCCACTTCGATAAATATACGAAAACCCTTGAGGGCATCCACTTTAATATGCTCCTCAAGGGACACCTTGAGGCTCCTGTCTGTGTAGACTGCCATGGCGCCCATACAATTGGGTCGGGAACGAAGGAAAAGATAAGGAGCGCCCAGAGGTGTCAGACATGCCACCAGGATATTTATGCAATTTATTCGATGAGCGTTCATGGCAAGGCGCTTCTTTCGACTCACAACCAGGACGTACCGGTCTGCTCCGATTGTCACAGGGCACATGACATTTCAGACCCGAGGATGGCCGATTTCAGGAATAATATACCTCAGATGTGCAGCAATTGCCATGCGAATGAAGAATTGATGAGGCGCTACGGTCTTTCGACGGCTGTGCTTCAGTCTTACCTGGAAGATTTCCACGGTGTTACGGTGTCTTACTATAAAAAGCAAAAGAATTCGGTCAGGCATATAGCAGTCTGCACCGACTGTCACGGGATACACGATATCACGCGGACGAAAGGGCCGGATGCTTCTGTGGTTAAGGCGAACCTCATCAGGAGGTGCAGGAAATGCCATTCCGGAGCGTCTGAGAATTTTCCGGATAGCTGGATATCTCACTACGAACCCAATTTCAAGCGGGCTCCGCTGGTTTACGCCATTAATCTTATATATACGATATTTATTCCGTTCATGATCGTCGGGCTTGTCCTGCAGATAATCCTGCATATCTGGCGCTATGCGGTCAACAGATAAAAGGAGGTTTCTTAGATGACCGAGACTGAAAAGAAAGACGGCGAATATATAAGAAGGTTTCATCCCCTGCGCATTATAGAACATCAGGCCAACGCAATCGCCTTTATCGTTCTTGTTGTTACGGGGCTTTCGCAGAAGTTTCACGATTCATCATGGTCCGATTGGGTTATTATGAACCTGGGAGGGATTGACAACACAAGGCTCATTCACCGTTATTCGGGACTACTCCTGGGATTTCTCACCCTTCAGCATATTCTCATCGCATCATACGGCGTTATCGCCAGGAGATGGATGCCTTACATGGTGATCAACATCAAGGACTTCACTGACGCCATAGACAACCTGAAATATTACTTCGGCATTACCGACAGCCCTGCAAGATGCGACCGCTATGACTACAAGCAAAAATTTGAGTATTGGGGAGTTGTAGTGGGCGGAATACTTATGGTGCTGACGGGCTTAACGCTGTGGTTTCCGACAAAGGTCTTTCATCTCATACCATTTCTGCCGGGACAGATCATCCCTGCTGCGAAAGCTTTGCATACCAACGAAGCAATGCTCGCCTTTTTAGTTATTGTAATATGGCATGTCTACAATTCGGTTTTCAGTCCTGATGTTTTTCCTCTGGACACCGCTATATTCACCGGTAAAATTTCAAAGGAGCGCATGATCCATGAGCATCCGATTGAATACGAGAGATTGACCGGAGTAAAACTTGGAGACCACTCTGAAAAGGATGTTACAGAGACAGAAGAGGAACCTGATATCAAGAGCGCATCATAGCAGCGTTCTTTTGCGTGGGACAAACAGCTCCTTTGTTTATCCGCGGGAGGGCTGATATAGATCAGCAGAGTCGATGCAGAAGAAAATCATAGTCTCGACATTGTTGAGCGTTGTTGTTATTCTCCTTGGTCTTGGGATCATAAGCAATCTTAGTATAAACGACAGCATAGGCCATTCCCTCACGGAGCGGACTGATCTGGCTGCTATCCTTGCAAGCTACACAGATTACCGCCTCCAGAACAACCTCACAAGACTTTACGATATCTCCCTCTCGGGCTCCATTGACCTAAACGATGACGACTGGGAGCCTGAAGACAATGCCTTGAAGATAGCATATCAGTATTCTATATTTACCGACGGAATTTTTCTTCTTGATCTCAAGGGGAATGTCGTCCGCTCCTATCCGCTGGGGCAGCAAAAGAGGAACCTCATGGGCAATCCTTATGTCAGGAGGACTATCGAGGAAAACAGGGCTGTAGTCTCTAATATTTACACCGAAGAGGGAACGAACAAAAGGGTGATATATGTACTCGTCCCCCTCAAAGACAAAAACGGTAGGACAATCGGAGCCGTAGGAGGGGAGATCAATCCTACAAACTATATTCTGTCGAACCTTATTCGGTCGATACCTACGCGGGGTGACACCATAATAGAGCTCGTCGACAGTTTCGGCGTTGTTATTGCTTCAAACAATCCTGTGAGGGTATTTGCCTGCAGCGACCGTAACAAGATCCTCGGCAACCTTATAAATACTAAACAAAAGTCGGTAATGAAATGCCACAGGTGTCACGAGGGGAAGAACGGGGCCGGCGGAGCAGAGAAGGAAAAGACAACAGATATGCTTGCCTTTGCACCTCTTTCCGAGGCGCCATGGGGCATCTCGGTCAGGGAACCGGAAAAGACGGTTTTTGCCCCTTCTTCCAAGCTTAGAAAAAAATTCCTGATACTTGGCCTGATATCCATCGGGAGCGCCCTTGTCTTTTCACTGGGAATTAGCCGGAGCATCGTGACCCCGATCAGGTCTCTTACCATGGCTACCAAAAAAATAGCCGGGGGCATTTTAAAGGAACCTGTGAGAGTTGTTTCCAAAGATGAAATCGGGGCGCTCGGCATGAGTTTTGAAACCATGAGGTTGAAGCTCTCCGAATCTCTCAATAAGATACAGAAGCATAACATTGAGCTTGAAGAGCGTGTTTTTGAAAGGACGATGGAACTGCAGCAAAGCCGTAAGAGGCTTTCCATATTGCTTCATGAAGTCATCAGGGCGCAGGAAGAGGAGAGGAAAAGGATCGCCAGGGAACTCCATGACGAGACAAGTCAGTCTATAGCCGCCCTCGGCATGTCGATAGAGATTGCAGCCATTGCCCTAAGGGAGAATGCGCTTACTCCGGAAACAATTTATGAACTCAGGGCAAAGGTTACGCAGCTGCTGGAGGGCATCAGCCGTCTTATTCATGACCTGAGGCCCCCGGTTCTCGACGATCTCGGTCTTGAGTCGGGGGTGAGGTGGCTGCTTGAGCGGCATCTGGGGACAAAGGGAATTAGATATCAGCTGAACGCGTCTGAAGAATTCCAGAAGCTTATTTCAAGCGAGGAGACAATACTGGATGACAAAACTGTGTTCAGGCTCTTTAGAATAATACAGGAGGCTGTTATCAATGTTTCCAAACATGCTGAGGCATCGAACGTGACGGTATCTCTGCTTTTCGACGGCCAACAAGTGAAGGCCCATATTAAAGACGACGGTATCGGTTTTGACGTTCAGACAGTGTTCGAGGAGGCGGAATCGGGCACAGTTTCCGGGTTTGGCCTGATCGGACTGAAAGAACGCGCCGCCCTTCTGGATGGAACTGTTGATATACGTTCCGTCCCGGGGGAAGGAACTGAAATCACCATCATAATACCGCTAAGCTCTCTGGAGGTTCAGGATGTCTAAGATAAAAGTTATGATAGTTGACGACCATTCATTGGTTAGGGAGGGCATTTCGGCCCTGCTGAAGTTTCATGATGACGTTGAAGTTATAGGAGAGGCATCCGACGGCAGAGAGGCTATTGAAGCGGCATCCAGACTCAGACCGGATGTGATACTGATGGACATCGCAATGCCGGGTCTTGGGGGGCTGGAGGCGACCCTTGAGATAAAAAGACGCCATCCGGATATTAAGGTGCTTGTCCTCAGCCAGTACGATGACCGGGAGTACGTCAGCCGGTTCCTCAAGGCAAATGTTTCAGGTTATATCCTGAAAAGGGCTGTGGGAGGCGAGCTTATCACCGCAATCCGGGCGGTCGCAAAGGGGGAATGTTATCTGCATTCATCTATAGCGGCAAAGGTAGTCGATGGCTATATAGGAAAAACAGTTGAGGTTGCCGATCCCTATGATTCGCTGACTGACAGGGAAAAACAGGTCCTGAAGCTTATTGCCGAGGGCAATACGCATAAAGAAATGGCAACTGCGCTCGGCATCAGCGTAAAGACTGCCATCGCACATAATACGAACATCTGCGATAAACTGGGAATCAGATCGAAGGCCGAGCTCATCAAGTTCGCTATACAAAAAGGCATCATCAGACTCGAGACGTAACCAACCGAAGACTGTCCTGTCCGGCTGTCGCGAATTAATTGTGATAGAATTTTCTTATGAAATTCGCGCAATATCGCATCCCTTTCAAAATCAGCCTGGTTTACTTTCTCGTTGCCGGAGCGTGGATCCTTGCCTCCGATCTCCTCGTGTCCGCCCTGTTCAGAGACCCGTCGGTTATTACGAGGCTGGAGATCTTCAAGGGGTGGCTTTTTATAGCGGTTACGACAGCCATACTATATGTCGTCATACTGCGCGACGTAAGGGCGCTTCAGACGTCGGAAGATGCTTTTCGGCGCAGCGAGGAGCGTTTTCGGAGGCTGGTGGAGAGCATTACCGACTATGAGATTTTTATGCTTGATCCTGTGGGACATATCGTCAGCTGGAACATCGGCGCCGAGAGGAGCAAGGGCTATAGCCCCGATGAGGTGATCGGAAGACACCATTCTCTTTTCTTTACCAGGGAAGATGCGGCGCGCGGCCTGCCTGAAATGGAACTAAAGATCGCAGCTGACAAGGGAAGATTCGAGCATGAAGGCTGGAGGGTCAGAAAGGACGGGTCCTTTTTTTGGGCCAACGTGATAATAACCGCGCTGAGAGACGAACATGGTCATCTTCGGGGATTCTCTAAAGTAATCAAAGACGTTACAGAACGAAAAAAGGCGGAAGAATCGCTTAAGGACAGTGAGGAGCGGTATCGAATAATCGTAGAGACTGCCTCAGATGCGATTCTCACCATAGATGAGATGAGTATCATTGTATTTGCAAATCCTGCAGCAAATAAAATATTCGGGTACACACCTGAGGAGATCACCGGAAAACAGCTTATGGTCTTAATGCCTGAGCGTTTTCGCGAGGCTCATTTGGCGGGAATGAAACATTATCTTGCGACCGAAAAGCGGGACATAAAATGGGAGGCCGCGGAACTGCCTGGCCTCCGCAAAAATGGCCGCGAGATACCCTTGGAAATATCATATGGCGTCTTTGTCAGGGAAGGAAAGAGCTTTTTTACCGGTATTGTCCGGGACATTAGCGAAAGAAAACTTGCTGAGAAAGAGAAACAGTATAAGGACATGCTCGAAAGGTTTAGCCTTGAACTTGAAGCGCTGGTTGCGGAAAGGACGATGAGCCTGCTGGCCCTAAGACTGGCAGACAGGGTCAGGACCCCGGCTTCAGTAATAGGACTTTTGGGAAAAAAGGTGCTCGCCAGGGATGACTCATCCGGCCTGACCCGGGAAGCCGCCTTGACTATTGTCGGGGAGTCTGAAAAGCTGGATGCAATAGTCAGGGAATTTCAGGCGCTGCTAAAGAAAGAGAAATCAGTTTTTAGTTATGAAGATATAAATGAAATTGTCGGGGGCGTGCTGAAGATTGTGGAAGGAGAGGCTGCAGCCAGGCGCGTGGAAATGAGGATAAAACTCGCGCCCGGGCCGTTGAAGATCAACGCTCAAAAGGACCTTCTGAGGATGGCTTTTTTTTATTTGATAAGAAACGCCGTCGAGTCGTCAGGTGGGGGTTGCTGCATCACTGTGGAGACTGCGGGCGGCGACGAACACATTTATCTCCTGGTTTCCGATACTGCTCATGTGATCCCCAGGGATGCTCTTGAAAAGATATTTGATCCCTTTTACCGGGGGGAAATGTACCGTTTCGCCATGGGCTTGCCGCTTGTGAAGCAAATAATATCCGAGCATCTCGGTGAAATCCATGTGGACAGCCGTACAGGCATCGGCACGACGTTCAGGATTTCATTCCCCATAAGATGGAAAGAAGGGGGCTCTTCCTCCGTCTGAGCGGCCATCTGAATATGGCCGGTTTCCTGCCGGCCTGAATCACAAGTAAACTACCGTCTGTGCCGGGAGTACATTCTCTCATCTTTTTTGATTCGCCCCGGGGTATTGGCGCATCACCAAGGTACGGCATGCAATAGGCATCGCTGATCAGCTTGATGCACCGCGCATAAATTTGCCGGGATGCTGGCCCGGTTGGCAGGCATTTGCAATATGCGTTGTAATCGCCTAAAATAAAGGTTCAGATATGAGTTTCATATCAATAAGATTATATTCAGAAAGGAGTTCTCATGAGACTTTTTTGGGTAGTAGTTGCGGTAAGCGCTCTTTTTCTTGGGGCTGCCGCGTATGGGGAGGAAATGTCGTTGAAGGACAACAAAGACAAGGTGAGTTATGCTATAGGCCTTGATGTGGGCAACGCAATGAAGAGACAGTCCATTGATGTTAACACCGATATATTTATGAGGGGCTTAAAGGATGCCTTGTCCGATGGGAAGAAGCTGATGACAGACGATGAGGTGCGCGAGACCATGACCGCTTTTTCGCATGAAATGGCGGAGAAGCAGAAGGAAAAGACGAAACTACTCGGCGAAAAAAACTTGAAGGAGGGCGAGGCCTTCCTGGCGGAAAACAAGAAAAAAGAGGGCGTAAAGACACTGCCGAGCGGTCTTCAGTACAAGGTGATCACGGAGGGTTCCGGCAAGACGCCGAAGGCATCAGATACTGTGACGGTCAATTATAGAGGAACACTTATCGACGGTACCGAGTTCGACAGTTCTTACAAGAGGGGACAGCCTGCAACCTTCCCGGTAAGCGGTGTTATCAAGGGATGGACCGAGGCGCTGCAGTTGATGAAGGAGGGTGCGAAGTGGCAAATCTTTATACCTTCCGACCTGGCCTATGGTGATAAGGGAGCGGGAAACATAATCGGCCCCAATGCAGTCCTTATCTTTGATGTTGAGTTGATCTCAGTAAAAGAAGCAGAGAAGAAATAAATCATAAGAGGAAGGCGGCCATGGCCGCCTTCCTCTGCTTCAATAGTCCTCGCACTTCTACTTTGTCAGACTTGCCTTCTCCATTATTACTTTGTACTTGTAGTTGCTTCCGAAGTCTTTGTCTTTTGCAATTATGCCCGTGGCCGTAACGATGGTGCCAACTTCGGCAGACGCTTCGGTGGTTACAACGAGATCGTGACTGCCTTTTTTCGGGTCGCCGCTGCCGTCCTGAAGATGTACCCAGGTCATATTCATGATACCGGATGAAACCTTAACCACCTTGCCCTTCACAGAGACTTTCTTCTTGTCAAGGCCTTGGGCGTTTTTATATACCTCTTCGACGGTGTAAGCATCCGCTCCCGATGCTTTTTCCACCTTTAACTTCTCGGCAGGGGCCGCAACAGCACCTTTGCTGCCCGGGCTTGCAGCGTCGCCTTGTGAGGAGCCGCTCTCTGCAACCCCGGAGGAAAATATGATCGAGTCAAATGTGCGGTTCAAAGTCTTGCTCTGGAAATTGCCCATTTCAGTTCCGGGGTGGAAAGTAACCGTCTGACCCTTAGTTATGTTTGTTTGGGGAACTGCGACCCATATTTTTTTATCGCCTTTTTCGATAAGGGCGTAAGTGTAACCTCCGCTGTTCATCGTTTCTATGACCTTGCCCGAGAGTTCATCGGCAGCCAGTACCCCTGTACCGCGTACTACCAAAAGCGCTATTATCAGCAGAAGTCCTGCTATGGCTGGAAACCTTTTCATACATACTCCTTTCGACATGTAATATACTTAGGCATTAATGCCTTTTTTCGCAATGTTTTATTATAAAAAAGATCGACTCATTTTTTCTTCAATTCTGGCGGGCAGGTTATAATAGTCGGTACAATGCTTGGAAGAAGAAAAATAGTCGTGAGCTGTCCGAAAGGACTGTCGCCTTTTCTGGCCAGCGAGATTCTCGCTCTGGGCTACCCCGTCGCTGCGGAGGCAGTCTCGGCAGTAACGACCGAGGGGACGTTCGAAGATGCCCTGAGACTTAATATGTTTCTTCGAACTGCTCATCATGTCCTCTATCATGTGAACGACTTCGCGGCGGACAGCCCGGGGGATCTTTATGCCGGGATGTATGCTATTAACTGGGAGGATTATATACCGGGGGACTCTTATCTATGTGTATCATCCAGCGTAAGCCATTACAGTATCAACGATTCACGATATGCCAACATGAAGTGTAAAGACGCAATAGTCGACCGGATGAGGACAAAGACAGGCCGCCGGCCTGATTCCGGTCCTTCAAGGGAAGGCGTGGTTGTATCTTTTCACTGGAGGGAAGATCATTGTTCGGTATATCTCGATACCTCAGGTGAGTCACTGTCTAAAAGGGGATACAGAAAAATACCGCTTCGGGCGCCCCTTCAGGAAACACTTGCAGCTGCGCTCATAATGGCTGCGGGATGGGATGGCAACGGGCATTTCATCAACCCGATGTGCGGCAGCGGAACTCTTGCAATCGAAGCCGCGCTTATTGGTCTAAAAAGGGCGCCGGGACTTATAAGAGACAACTTCGCCTTTATGCATCTGAAAGGGTTTGAAGAACACTTATGGAAGAGGCTCAGGGAGACTTCCTCAGGTTTGTCGAAAAAGGGCCTCGGGGGCAGGGTTATCGCTACAGATATAGACGAGCGGGCCGTCAGTGCTGCGCGGAAGAACGCAGAAAATGCAGGCGTTGCCGGCATGATCGAATTCAAAACCTGCGACTTCACAGAGACGCCTGTCCCGGATGGCGGCGGAGTAGTCCTTATAAATCCGGAGTATGGCGAGAGGATGGGCGGGGGGAAAGACCTCGCTGGGATTTATCGGGGAATAGGAGATTTTTTAAAGCAGAGGTGCAAGGGATACTCCGGTTATGTATTTACAGGAAACCCTTCACTGTCAAAAAAGGTCGGGTTAAGACCTAAGCGAAGGTTACAGTTTTTCAACGGCGCTATAGAGTGCAGATTGCTGGAATACGATCTGTACGAGGGAACAAAAAAAAATAGAAGGAGCGGAGATAATGCGGGCGGTTCAAAGTAGCGGTGAGTTGACGTGGGATTTGGGAAAACTTTTCAGCTGTGACGATGATCCCAGGATTGAAGAAGTGCTTAAGGCAGTAGAAAGAGAAAGCTATCGCTTTATTCGCAAATGGAGGCCCCGCAGGGATTATCTATCCAACCCGGCTGTCCTTTGCAAAGCCCTTAATGAGTATGAACTCTGGAAAAAGTATTTCGGTTACGACGGAGATGCAGGGTACTACATCTGGCTCAGGACGGAGCAGGACCAAAACAATCCTGACCTTAAGGCGAAGTTCAGCAAGATCGAAGATTTCGGCCGCAGGATAGAAAACGATATCAATTTCTTTTATTTGAGACTGGCCAGAATCCCGCGGAAGACTCGCAGGGCATTGCTTCAATACAAAGGACTCCGGCCCTACAGGCATTTTCTCGAACGTATCTGGGCAGAATCGAAGCATGTGAGGAGCGAACGGGAAGAGAAGATATTAAACCTGAAAATGTCGACTTCTTATTCCAACTGGATAAAGATGATATTTGGTCTTCTTG
Source organism: Candidatus Sulfobium mesophilum (assembly GCA_037916395.1). Taxonomy (GTDB): domain Bacteria; phylum Nitrospirota; class Thermodesulfovibrionia; order Thermodesulfovibrionales; family UBA6898; genus Sulfobium; species Sulfobium mesophilum_A. The sequence continues at coordinate 9,811 of JBAIXS010000387.1, read as the reverse complement.
CCAGGGAGGAACGCCAGGTTCTACTGGAGGGAGGAGGAAAGGCGGTCCGCCCTTTTTCTGAGATAACCGGTCTTATGAACAGCAGGGACAGAAAAGTCAGGACCTCGTCGGCGAGGGCATTCAATGATATATTGGCACGACATATCGAAGTGGCCGAGGCTGAAATGAATTCGGTCCTCGCCCATCGGAAAACAGAAGACGAACTCCGGAGGTTCAACAGGCCTGACCTTTCTAGGCACGTTGCCGACGACATAGACAGCAAAGTTGTGGATTCTCTTGTAGAGACTGTGGCTGCCAGATTTGATATTTCGTCAAGGTTTTACGGGCTGAAGGCGCGCCTTATGGGCGTAAAGAGGCTCAAATATCATGAACGAAATGTCGTTTATGGGAAAATCAAAGCCAAATATTCCTTTGAATCCTCCTGTCATTTGGTGCGGAAGGTGCTTTCCGCGCTTGATCCGGAGTTTGCCGTAATTTTTGACGGATTTCTTGAAAACCGGCAGATAGACGTCTATCCTAAAAAGGGAAAAGCGGGCGGCGCATTCTGCGCCCACCATCTGATGACGCAGCCTACGTATATCCTCCTTAACCACATTGGGGAACTGACTGATGTGCTTACTCTGGCCCATGAAGCGGGCCACGGCATAAACAATGAACTCATCAAAAAAAGCCAAAACGCCCTCAACTTTGGAACGCCGACATCCACCGCTGAAGTAGCGAGCACTTTTTTAGAGGATTTTGTTCTTGAGGAAATACTAAAAGAGGCGGATGGTGAGTCCAGACTGGCGATTATGATGAAGAAACTCGATGACGATGTTTCAACTATTTTCAGGCAGGTTGCGTGCTACAGGTTTGAGTCGGCGCTGCACGGACTCTTTAGGAGCAAGGGCTACCTTTCGAAGGAAGAAATAGGAAAACTCTTCAGTGAACATATGGCCGCTTATATGGGTGATTTCGTTGAACAGACAAAGGGTTCTGAAAATTGGTGGGTCTACTGGAGCCATATCCGTTATTTCTTTTATGTGTATTCTTATGCGAGCGGCCTTCTCATTTCGAAGTCGCTTCAAAATTCTGTAAAGAAAGACCCTGCTTATATGGGCAAGGTCAAGGGCTTCCTGTCGGCAGGTCTTTCTGATTCGCCGGAGAATATCTTCCTGAACCTCGGAATAGACATACGAAACCGTAAGTTTTGGGAAGTCGGCCTTCAGGAGGTCGAGCGCCTTCTTGAAAATACGGTTGCCCTTGCACAAAATCTACGCAAAGTGAGATGAAGTTTTCCGCTGCAGGGCTCTGCTATATTTGATATACTTTTTCTAGATTCAGGCATTGCTTTATCGGCTTTATGAGGTGAAAAGGTGGATGCCAGACTTAAAGAAATAGCGGTTGCATACCCTGAGAAGTTTGCCCATGAAGAAGGTGTTTTCGCGAGAATTCACCCTGGGGACAGGATATTCGTCGGCACCGGGTGCGGGGAACCACAGTGTCTTGTGCGGGCACTTGTAAAATATGTCCAGTCTCATCCGAAATCTTTTTTTGACACAGAGGTGCTCCAAGTATGGAACCTCGGTGTATCTCCATATGCCGACGACAGGTTCAAGGACAACTTCAGGTATAACTCTTTTTTCATAGGTAAAAACACAAGGGAGTCCGTCAACCAGGGAGTTGCGGATTATACCCCGGTTTTTTTGTCGGCTGTGCCCGACCTTTTTCATAAAAGAAGGATACCCGTGGACGTTGCGCTGATACAGACATCCGTGCCCGATTCACACGGTTTCATGAGTTTGGGGATAAGCGTCGATATAGTTAAAGCCGCGACAGAAAGCGCAGGTCTGGTTATTGCTCAGGTAAACTCCAGAATGCCGAGGGTGCACGGCGACACTTTCATTAACATAAGAAATGTCGATTTCATAATCCCGTGCGACGAGCCGCTTCTGGAGTTTGAAGCCATAGCGCCTGATGAGATCGCAGAAAAGATAGGCAAGTATGTCGCCAGGATAATCCGTGACGGCGACACGATACAGGTAGGCTATGGAAGCATCCCGAATGCAATATTGGCGCATCTTCGTGAAAAAAAACATTTGGGGGTTCATACAGAACTCCTTTCCGACGGGATTGTTGACCTGATGAAGATGGGAGTTGTAGATAACACAAAAAAGTCCCTGAACAGGGACAAAACTGTTGCCGCCTTTTGCATGGGCAAGGTTGAAACTTACGAGTTTATCAATGACAACCCAGCAATCGAATTCAGGCCGGTCAGTTACACAAACAATCCCCTTACGATCTCAAGAAACAGAAATGTCACCGCAATCAACAGCGCACTTGAAATAGATCTCACGGGACAGGCTACGGCAGAATCTTTGGGAAAATATTTTTTCAGCGGAGTGGGCGGACAGGCTGACTTCATGAGGGGGGCCATCCTTTCACAGGGGGGCAAGACAATCCTTGCCCTTCAGTCTACGGCAGAGGAGGGCGAGGTATCCAGGATTGTCCCTTTTCTTAAGGAGGGAGCCGGGGTCACACTCACAAGGGGAGACGTCCACTATGTAGTGACCGAGTTCGGCATCGCTTATCTTCACGGGAAAAACATCAGGGAAAGGGCTATGGATCTGGTCGCAATCGCACATCCGAAATTCAGGAAATGGCTGATAGATGAGGCAAAGAAACTCTCTCTTATCTATAAAGACCAGGCCTTCATCCCGGAGGCGAGGGGAGAATATCCCGAAGCATTGGAGACATTTCGCACAACAAAAAAGGGCCTCGAGATTTTTCTCAGACCGGTTAAGATATCCGATGAACATTTGCTGAAAGATTTTTTCTATTCTCTCTCCGATGACAGTATGTACCGCAGGTTCATATCAACCCGCCTGGATATGCATCACGACCGTCTCCAGCAGTTTACTGTCATTGATTACACCAGGGAAATGGTGATTCTCGCTATGATTTCTGAGGGCGACGGCGAGATAATCGCAGGCATGGGGCAATACTACATCGATGAAAAGACCCATGAAGCAGAGGTGGCCCTGGTAATCCGTGATGAATATCAGGGCAGGGGGATAGGTGCTGAACTTCTGTCGTACCTTGCCTATCTTGCCAGGAAAAGCGGACTGCATGGTTTTATTGCGGAAGTGCTTATGGACAATAAACCCATGCTCAGGCTTTTCGAGGAAATGGGCTTTATTTTAGATAAACAGGCAGAAGCGGGCACGTATGAACTGACGATGTCCTTCCGCGACTAAGCGGGCACTGCATAAGCGAAGGTCCCGAATATCAGTCCATTCTTCTGTTCGCCCTGACACCAAAGATCAGGTATCCTGCCGTAAGAGGCAGACTAGTCAGCCACCAGAAGGGAACGACAATTCTGATGATGTTCAGGAGTGCTCCGATAACCAGCGCGGGCGCAAGCGACACGGCAGCCAATCGCATATAAGCCTGGTAAGACAGAGGTTGGCCTGATGACATTCTGAAGAAGTACGCTGCGGCCGCAAAAGCCGCTGCCTCTATGACACGAAAGATGAAAAAAAAGAATACGGCGCATGGATAGAAAATGAATACCAAAGATCTTTCCAACTCATCTATCCATTCATAAAGCAGACGTCGGTCCAGAGAAAAACTATCGATACCTGACAGATCGATTGTCCTGGTCTGACCCGCACTGTTTTTGACCATGATCGCCTTCTCCGTGACCAGCATAACGGCTTTCGATCCGTCCAATGAGCGTATCTTTCCGGTTGTATCAAAGATGATCAGCGGATCCCCGCTTTTTTCATCTTTGACAAAATAGGGTTGGCTTCTGTCTATCGATACCTTTCCATTGCTTATCTTAAGTGATGGCATCTGAGTCACTATTTTCGGCGCTTCTTTATCCAGCAGGACACTCACCTCTGATTGAACCAGAAGGACAAAAGGTATCGTGCAAAGGGCAACTGCCGAAAATAAAAATACAAGTCCATGCCCCTTCCAGGCCTGCGCAACATCACGGTAAAGGGATTTCGAAAAGAATGCCATAAACAGGGGATGAAGAAGGGAGTAACGCCGAACAGAACGATCGTGAGCAATCATCCTTTATGACCTTGAGCGAGTACCGCATCCAAAATGAGCAGCATAATCCCTATCGTAAGGGCGGAATCAGCGACGTTAAATGCCGGCCAGTAGAAGCGGTCTGCATAGACTTCCAAAAAGTCAACGACATACCCGTGCATGATTCTGTCCGCAAGATTTCCAGCCGCACCGCCCAGGATAAGTGAAAATCCTGTTCTGCTTCCGCTGTCCTTTATGATCATTATTGCAATTGCCACAATCGCGGCCGCTGATACCAAAATAAAGAACGGATTTCCCAAACCCTTTAGCATGCCGAATGCTGATCCAACATTCCGGTAATACACGAGGTTGAAAAAAGGCATCACATTTATGACCTGATAAAGACTGAAATTCCTGATAATGAAATATTTAGTACCCTGGTCCAGCAGGAAGACGGCAAAGGCCAGCATAAAGTAAGCGAAAGTTTTGTCTTTCATTCTGATCGGCACCGGGTCAAAAAGTGAGGATCAACGCGAATTCATCGCATTCCGGGAATTTAGGGCATCTGATGCAGTCGCCCCAAATCTTTTGAGGCAAGGCTGACTTGTCGATATCAGTAAATCCCAACTTCCTAAAAAAGAGAGGCTGATAGGTGAGCGCAAATACCCTCTTTACGCCGAGGGCCTTTGCCTCGTCAATGCAGCGCCTGACCATCTTTCTTCCTATACCCATCCTCTGGGACTCTTTCTTAACCGCAAGAGAACGGATCTCAGCCAGGTCTTCCCAGAGAATATGAAGGGCGCAGGCGCCATCTATTTTTCCATCGTCTTCGCTAACCACAAAATCCCTGATGTTTTCGTAAAGTTCATTGATCGAGCGAGGGATCATCTCTTCCCTTCGCGCAAACTCATTTACGAGTTTCTGAATTTCCTTGATGTCAGCTATTTTTGCTTTCCTTATCATCTGTGCACTGCAACCTTATCTTGCGGCATTTGCCGAATCACATGAATTCTTCGCCCACGTATCTTAACACGACATCTGTCTCTTGCGAAACCTCATATGGCGCATTTTCATAAGCCGCTAACTTGCAGTTTTATTCCCGTGGGATATAATGAGACCGAAAAAAGTCCTTATGAAGGCGGGGGAGTCAACGTCATGGGTGCGAACATGAAATGGGCCCTTATATTGGGCGCCTTGGCCGTGTTTATCGCTATTTTCTTTTTAACTCAGGGCTCAACCAACGGCGCTGAGCTTTTCAGAAATCAGGGATGTATCGGTTGCCATAGCTTCAAAGGAAAGGGCGGGCAGACATGCCCTGACCTTACCGGGGTTACGGCCAGAAGGAGCGATCATTGGATTCGTGTTCAGATTAAGGACCCAGGCAGGCATAACCCCAAGACCAGAATGCCTGCCTTCGGGCATCTCTCCTATATGGAAATAAGCTCGATTATCCGCTATCTTAAATCCTGAATCCAGACGCTCTTTTAAGTCAGATATTAAGGACGGCGGCCGTAGTCACAATAAATTCTATTTGAAGTAATTCTGATGCCCCCTGATAATAAAAAAAATATACAGGTCTATGCATGGCATTGTTTATGCATAGTCAGAAAAAAAATTAAATTTTTTTAAAAAAAGTTATTGATTTGCATACTAATCTCTATTAATCTTTAAATAACTAAAATTTTAGGGGGTGCTACATGAAGGATGTCCTGGATAATCTTCCCGCAGATTCGGGGGAATCCCTGGAAAGGCTTGTAAACAGTGGTCTGTCGCGTAGGGATTTTCTTAAATTCTGCACAGGCGTAGCTGTAATGCTGGGCCTGCCCGTTGGCATGGGTTCCAAAATTGCGGAGGCCGTAACTAGTGCCAAGAGACCTCCAGTGCTTTGGTTGTCTGCCCAAGAGTGTACGGGTTGTACAGAAAGCCTCTTACGAACAAATCATCCGACCCTTGAAAAGTTGATACTTGAACTCATATCCCTTGATTACCATGAGACCCTTAACGCCGGGGCCGGCCATCAGGCAGAAGAAGCTCGCGTAAAATCCATGAAGGAAAATAAAGGTAAATACGTTTTGGTAGTAGACGGGTCTATTCCCGTTAAGGACAATGGGATATACTGCAAAATCGGCGGCAAGACCGCCCTTTCTCTTCTCGAAGAGATGGGTTCGCAGGCAGCTGCAGTAATAGCAATCGGCTCTTGTTCCTCGTGGGGCGGCGTCCCTTCTGCTGCTCCGAACCCGACCGGTGCAAGCCCGGTGAATGCTATATTCAAGAGCAAGGGCATAAAGACTCCCGTGGTAAATATTCCCGGTTGCCCTCCGAATGGGTATAACTTCCTGTCTACGGTTCTCTACTTCGTCACCTTCAAAAAACTTCCGGAACTTGATGATGAGGGCAGACCGAAATTTGCTTACGGCAGGATTATACATGAGAACTGCGAGCGCCGCCCTCACTTTGATGCCGGAAGATTTGCTGTTGAGTTCGGAGACGAAGGACACAGGAAAGGATACTGTCTTTACAAGCTTGGCTGTAAGGGACCGGAGACCTTCAATAACTGCCCCACATTGCTTTACAATGATGTCGGCTCAGGGGCATGGCCGGTCGGCACCGGACACCCGTGCTTTGGATGCTCGGAAAAAGGAGTAGGATTTGAGGCCCCTCTTCATACGCCGGCCAGGCTGCAATTTATAACTCCCCCTCTCAGTTTCCCTGGAATAACTGAAGACAAAGCCAAAGGTGCCACTGTGGCCGGGGCAGCCGTGGTTGCAGGCATTGCCGGAGCTGCATTGGGAGCCGCTGCTGTCACAGGCAAAAAGCTCAGTAAGAAAGAAGACGAAAAGACAGAACGCAAGGAGCGTTAGCCATGGATATAGAAAGAAGAGATTTCTTAAAGATAGCTGCCGGAAGCAGCCTGCTTCTTGCTGCTGGCGAGAGTTCGGCCCTTATGAGACCTCCGAAATCTATGCCTCCTGAGGCTGTCGGCATGTTCTATGATTCGACGATCTGCATAGGTTGTAAGGTCTGTCAAAAGGCTTGCAAGGAGAGTAATAAGCTCCCGGCTGAGCATACAGTCATAGGGCCTGAAATGAGCATACCGGTGTGGGACAACCCTATCGACCTGTCGGGCAAAACGTATAACATTATAAAGTGTTACAAAAGCGGGACCGCTGAAAACAAGAACCAGGAAGAAAACGGTTTTGCCTTTATCCAGAGGCATTGCATGCACTGTGTTGATCCGGCGTGTGTTTCAGCCTGTCCCGTAAGCGCCTTAAGAAAGAACCCGACCAATGGCGTTGTAACATATAACAAGGATGCCTGCATCGGCTGCCGGTATTGCCAGGTTGCCTGTCCCTTTAATATTCCTAAGATGGAGTGGGACAATCCATTCCCGCAGATCAGGAAATGCCAATTCTGCGACCATAGATTTAAAGAGGGCAAGTTTTCAGCCTGCTGCGAGTTTTGTCCGACGGGCGCATCGATTTTCGGTCCTGCAAAAGATCTTCTCGAGGAGGCAAGAAAGAGACTCACCCTGAAACCGGGTCAATATTACGACTACCCTGTTGCAACCGTTAATTCCAAACAGAAGCAAAGACAGAAAGTCGCGGCTTATGTCAACTATATCTATGGTGAAAAGGAAGCTGGAGGCACTCAGTTTATTATGCTTTCCGGCGTCCCTTTCGATAAACTTGGCATGCCGTCGCTGTCCGACAAATCTGATGCCGCGTTATCCGAGGGCTTACAGCACACGCTTTACAAGGGCATGATAGCTCCGGCCGCCGTTTTAGCCGGCCTTATATTTGCGGCATACCGGAGCACAAAAAATGATAAATAACAATCACGCATGCAAGGGAGAAAAATATGAGTGAAGCAAAGCCTGCAGGAGGCAAGATAGTCACAGGACCTTTTCTCTTTTTCGTCGCGCTGGCCGTTATCGGCGTAATATTTATAATAAAACGCTATATATACGGCCTGGGCGCTGTCAGCAATTTGAGCGACGGTTATCCGTGGGGAATATGGATAGCGTACGATGTTGTGGTCGGCACTGCCTTTGCTTGTGGCGGGTATTCGCTGGCCCTGCTTGTCTACATCATGAACAAGGGACAATATCACCCCCTGGTCCGACCCGCTCTGCTCGCCAGTGCCTTCGGATACACTATGGCAGGGGCATCCATCATGGTCGATATCGGACGTTACTGGCAGTCATATAACCTGTTCCTTCCCTGGTATTCGCAGGTGAACTCGGTTATGCTTGAGGTGGCCTTGTGCATAGCATTATATGTGCTTGTTTTGTGGATTGAGTTTTCGCCTACATTCATGGAATGGCTGAAAGCAAAAGGGCTGTTGCAGACGGCAAACAAGTTGATGTTCATTTTTATTGCCCTGGGAGTTCTTCTTCCCACCATGCATCAATCTTCTCTGGGAACTCTCATGGTGATAAGCGGCAAGAAGCTCTATCCGCTCTGGCAGACCCAGTTTATACCGCTTCTGGCTCTGATTTCAGCAATTGGAATGGGCTATGCGATTGTCATCTTCGAATCGGTTGTCTCGGCAACTTCTCTGAAAAGGGAAATAGAAATGCCGTTGCTTTCCAAGTTGTCGGGCATTATCCCCTGGATAATCGGGATATATCTGATAGTCCGGTTCGGAGACCTTATTATTCGCGGCCAGTTGGGGCTAGCCTTTCATGGCGACCTCAAAGGAAACTTCTTCCTGCTCGAAAACATCCTCTTTATTATTCCGCTGGTAATACTGGCATCGCCGGCCGGCAGAAACAGCCCCAGATCCCTGTTTTACTCTGCTGTCTCTTTGCTTCTTGCGGGATCGCTGTTCCGCTTTGACGCTTTCTTAATCGGTTTTAATCCCGGTCCGGGATGGCATTACTTCCCGTCTTTTTCGGAGACAATGATAACCGTTGGCATTGTATCGATCGAGATAGCTGCCTATATGGTTTTTGTAAAAAGACTTCCTGTATTGCCCGATATGGGGCATGCATAAATTATCGAGAGGAGAATTTCTATGTCAAAAAGAATTGTTGTTGATCCCGTAACAAGGATTGAAGGCCATTTAAGAATTGACTGCGAGGTTGACGGAGGCAAGGTCACTAATGCCTGGTCTTCGGGGCAGATGTGGCGAGGAATAGAAGTTATCCTCAAGGGACGCGATCCGCGTGATGCGTGGCTGTTCACGCAACGCTTCTGCGGCGTCTGAACGTCGGTTCACGCACTGGCTTCAGTGCGTTCGGTAGAAAACGCATTGGGGATGGAAATCCCCCTTAATGCTCAATACATCAGGAACATGATCATGGGCGCGCACGCTACGCATGATCATATTGTTCATTTTTACCATCTGGCAGCTCTCGACTGGGTAGACATAGTCTCGGCCCTTAAGGCAGATGCAAAGGCTGTATCGAACCTTGGTCAGAAACTTTCGTCATGGGGCGGCAACAGCTACTCCGAGGTAAAGGCATCCCAGGACAAGCTGAAAACATTTGTCGGTTCCGGCCAGCTGGGCGTGTATGCAAGCGGCTACTGGGGCCATCCCGCAATGAAACTGTCGCCGGAGGTAAACATGCTCGCCGCCCATCATTATCTCCAGGCGCTTGATTACCAGAGGGAGATCAATAAGGTTGTGGCCATCCTCGGCTCGAAGACTCCGCATATACAAAATGTGGCGGTAGGGGGAGTCGCCAATGCCATCAATCTGGACAGCCCGACGACCCTCAATATGGAGAGGCTGTACTACATGAAGACACTGATAGACAAGGTTGGCGACTTTGTCGAGAATGTTCTTCTGG
>JBAIXS010000386.1:0-4697 GCA_037916395.1 Candidatus Sulfobium mesophilum | reverse complement strand
TGTAGTATGTCCTGCGAGGGCGACTAGCAAAGGCCTCGCTAATTTTTTCGATGTCTTCCTGAACATCTCACTGCCACGGTTTGTCACAAGACGCAAGGTTTCTTTTTGAATTAAACGTTGGCCTCTCTGATACTGGTTTCGTACTTCCCCTGCTACTCTACATATAGCCTAGGGCGCAATATGGATACCTCCGCTTCGTAACACGCACCGCCAACATGCAAATTCAGGGACGCCCACTCAGTATTGCTGTGAGTGTGCTTCCCTGCGTTGCCTGAAATAGTCCATCCCTATCACACGAGCCGGCTAAAGATCTACTTAGATGAATTCGCCCCGCCGAAAGAGGAGCTATCAGGACCCGATTGCGGAGGGCTACCTTTCGGGTTGGATACTTCTTTTTCAAATCCAGGAAGGATCGACTTGATGAATGCATTCCGAATCAGGTTAAAGATGATTTGCAGAGTATTAGTTTTAGGACTAGCAAGCGATCCGGAGATATCGGTCTTGGTCGCCACCTCCGCTCGCGGCCTGTTTTCGAGAAGCTTGGCTACACCGCCCACCAAAGCAACGTAAAGTTTGTGAAAGAGGCCCTTTTCCTCTCTGTCACGCCGGTCATAGACTTTCATATTCTTGAAGAGGGGTTTAACGTACCCGCTCACCTTATCGCCTTTGATCTCCACCTCCGAATAGAAGGAGAAGAGGCCTTCTTTGATGTCGAAGTTTCCAAAAGACCGAAATAGATCGCTCATCGCCGGCATCTGTGTGTCCTCAATAGCAATATTAAGTTTGAAATCAGGGTCCTCTGTATAGGGGCGGAACGTGCCTGTTACGATCGTGTCGCCTGTACCCATGAACATTCCCTTCAAATCCAGCGTCGACTCACCCTCCTTGAACTGATTGCTGAGATTCTGCAGGGTTACTTGGGAGTGATCAAAGAAGATGCGGTAATTGGGCTCAGTCGTCTTGTTCACGTATCCAAAACTGCCATCAGTAATCTTCAGTTTATCGACCCTTATCTTTGTGGTGGGTTTGTTGCTCAATTCCGTGGCCGCCTGCGCGGCACTCTTTATCCGTTCCTCTTCAGCAGTAACAGTCTGGGGAAGGTGAAGGTAATCGACATTCACCCCAGCGATGTCGATGCTCTTCAGATTTACCACCGTCATGGCAGGGGAATATTCCATGTTTCCTTTTAACGATAAGGTCCCTTTGCTTACGGAAATATTGCCGCGATTTGTGATAGGCTCGAAATAACTCAAATCCATGTTGGCCAGATCGATGGAGACGTTGAGTCCCAGATGAGGCTCCAGCAAGAAATTGGCGCGCCCATCCAGGACGAGCATCCCCTTGTCGAAAATCGTTCCCTCAAGCATGATTGGCGAAGGATAGGCATGCTCAGGGAACCGGATATTCCGGATATTCGAGGCATAGAGATTGAACCCGCTCACATGCAGCGGTTTATAAGGGCCATCGTCAATATAGGTCAGTTCTCCATCATTGATCCTGAATACGTTGATCTTTAAAGGGTAAATAGCTTCCAGGGCCTGCTGCCATCCTTTTTGCTTGAAGGCTACCTTGCTCTGCTCCTCCTTGCGGATGTTCTTAAGATTAATGTAGAGTTTCGGATGGTCGATGAGAAAATCAGCTACCAGGTGGCCACTCAGCAGCTCCCGCCAGTGCACTCCTGCGTGAAGCCTTCCGATATAGCCTACAGGCGGATCAGGGGCAGCATCCTGCGTGAGAGTCAGACCGTCAAGATCAAAGGAGAACGCGAAAGGATGGAAATAGGCCCGCTCGATATGAACCGTGTACTCCTTCAAATTCCGGTTCATTTGATTTTCCATGTACCGTCGCAGGACATCGCTGCTGACGAAGTGTGTCAGCAGAGCAGTAATAAGGATCACCACGCCGATACCACCGAGAATCCAAGTCCATTTCCTGCTTATATGGGAGGGAATCTTAATCATTGGGAACTGTGCTTTCAGTTTATCACCTGAACTTGCAATCCGCAAATGGTACTGGCGAGCCTCTGCTTATAGTGCAAAAATTGTAACAGGTGACGGAGGCAGCTGGCTTCCTGGCCCTTGAGTGTGGCCTCTATCCTAATGCGCCACCTACTGTTTGGCGCTCCCCTGTCTAGTTGCATGCACTGCGTGTTTCTCAGGCCCGCTCTTGGATCCGTATATCTTACCGTAGACTCGGGTGAATTCGGCTCCAAGGAAAAATACCTGAGCTTGACAATAGATCCAGAAAAGCAGGGTAGCTAGCGAGCCTGCTACTCCGAAGAGCGAAGCTATATGGCTTTTTACAAGATACAGTCCCGTCAGGAACTTTCCAATAATGAAAAGCAAAGCAGTTAGCGAGGCTCCCAACCAGACATCCTTCCATGCGATCTCCTCGTCAGGAAGCAATCTGAAGAGTGTGGCAAAAAGAAGCGCGATAACTCCAAAGGAGATCAGAAAATCAACAGCACGAAGAAGATGACTCAGCATAAACGAGCCCGATGAGAGCAGATTTATGTAATCTCCAAAAGCCGAAAGCAGTATACTAACTATCAAAGAGACGAGCAAGAGGAACCCAGTGACAACTGTCACCAGCAGCGACAAGGCACGTGTCTTCAACCGATACAAAAAGCCGATCTCAGGTTTCTGATTGACTTCCCAGATGGTATTAAGCGCATCTTGGAGATCTGCGAAGACCGCAGTCGCACCGATGAGAAGCAAAGTCATACCGACCGTTGCGGCGATGGTTCCCGCCTTTGGATTGCCTGCCTGCAAAATCATGGTCTGAATTATCTTGGCATCCTCTTTTCCGAGCAGACCTTGGAACTGCTGCACGATCCGGCCTTGGGCCGCCTCCCCACCATAAAAAATACCAGCAATCGCTGCCACGATCACTAGGAAAGGGGGAAGTGAAAAAACCGCATAAAATGCCAGGGAGGCTCCTAATCGCACTACCTTATCCTTCCGCCATTCGGAAACAACAACTTTGAGTAACAACCAGATCTTATCCACGTCAACCAAGTGCTAACCTCCCAACTATAGAGATCTCTTGTACTTTTTGAATTCCTGGTCCTGATTTCCTGAGTTTCTTGATTCCCGAAAAAGGGGAAGCGAGAGATAAAAGGTCAATTCCATCACAACCGCCGCCCCACTATTCGGCAGACAAAGGCATTGCTACCTTTTCTAGCGATTGTCTCTCCGCCCTGACCCCTATGGCCAGTTCAACTATCGCGGCAACAAGCATCACGGCCGAGCCCAAAACGTAGCCGTAAAAAACGTCGAATCTGGAACCTGTGCCGATGAGGGTCCCAAAGAGCCAGGGAGCAATAATGCCTCCCGTTGCTGTTCCAATGGAAAAGAAAATTGCTATCGCTAGCGCCCGGGTCTCAAGGGGAAAGATCTCGCTTACTGTAAGGTAGGCTGAACTGGCAGCTGGAGAGGCGAAGAAGAAGAGGACTGTCCAGAGAACGGTCTGGCTGACGGCCGAGAGAGAGCCTTGGGTGAAAAAATACCCTGTGATGAAAAGGATAACAGCCGAGAGGGCATAGGTAGACGAGATCATTTGTCTCCTGCCGATTGTATCGAAGAACCGTCCCAAAACGAGAGGCCCCAGAAAGTTTCCGACGGCAAAGGGAAGAAGATAAAGGCCGGTCTTGCTCGGTGAAACGTTGTAAAACTGTATAAGGATAAGGCTGTAGGTGAAGAAGATCGCATTATAGAGAAAGGCCTGTGAGGCCATAAGCAACAACCCAAGAAGAGATCGACGCCAGTATTTTTTGAGCATAGTGCGGACTATGCTGCCGAATCCGAAATGCTTTCTGGGATGTATAGTGATATAATCCTCAGGCATTTCGAGCTCTTTGCCCGCTTGCTCTTCTATCAGCGCCTCGATGTTTTTCACGGTTTCCTCGGCTTGGTCTCTATGTCCATGGGTAGCCAGCCATCGGGGACTTTCGGGCACCTTTCTCCGAAGGAGGAGAATGAAAAGACCGAATACTGCTCCTATTCCAAAGCCCACCCTCCACCCCAAATCCACTGGAAAAATTTTCGGATCGAGCAATACGATGGTCGAAAGGGACCCGATGGCGGCGCCGATCCAATAACTTCCGTTTATGATAAGGTCCACTCCTCCTCTCAGCCTGGCGGGGATGAGTTCGTCAACAGCAGAATTAATTGCAGCGTACTCACCCCCGATGCCAAAGCCGGTAACAAACCTAAAAAGACAGAAGCTCCAGAGGTTCCAGGAAAAGGCGGTAAGAAATGCTCCTGACAGATAGACTACAAGTGTCACGAAGAAAAGCTTCTTTCTCCCCAGCAGATCGGTGAGATAGCCGAAGAAAAGAGAACCCAGGACGGCACCCGTGAGATAAAAAGACGCAATTAGACCGATCTTAGCGCTCGTAAAATGAAGTGTCGCGGGTTCCTGAAGGACGCCACTGATAGCGCCTTTGATCGTCACTTCAAGACCATCTAGTATCCAAGTGATGCCGAGGGCAAATACAACTGTCCAATGAAATCGGCTCCAAGGCAGACGATCCATTCGTGCGGGTATTCTGGTCTCGAAAGAGGACATCTGATCGTCAGTGACATTATTGGGGGATGATGACGCGCCCTTTTCCATTGTTTCCTTTCAACCCTCATAAATTAATTCTGTAAAAATTGTTTCGCTAGTTGCCCGAGAACTTCCGCTGAATAAATAAT
>JBAIXS010000385.1:0-2535 GCA_037916395.1 Candidatus Sulfobium mesophilum | reverse complement strand
ATTTCGGCATAGTCCGCTACCGTACGGAACCTTTTGCCCGGGGATGTCGGATTATATTTTTTAATTCCCATCACGCACCTTCAATGAAATCAAGTTTTTCGCCCTTTTTAAGGGTGATTAACGCCTTTTTTCTGTCTGATCTCTTGCCTATAGACTTGCCGTATCTCTTCCACTTGCCGTGAACCTTGACTGTTGCCACCTTTTCGACCTTTACTTTGAATATCTCTTCGATGGCCTTCTTTATTTCAAGCTTGTTGGCGTCTTTGCCAACCTCAACAAGCACCTTGTTTTCTGATTCCTTGAGGGCGCTTCCCTTTTCTGTAAATAACGGTTTTTTTATCACTGTATATATGTTTTTCATCCTTGCGCAGCCTCCGACAGCATCTCAGCAGCTTTCTTAGTCATAAGCAGCCTGCTGTGTACTGCAACATCGTAAGAATTGAGGTCCGACACCCTCTTTACCATAACCCCCGGTATGTTCCGCGCGGAAAGCACCACGGTCTCGTCATATTCCGGGACAATAATAAGAGTGCTTTTGCCAGTCAGTTCCAGCCCTTTTAAAATAGAAACTATATCCTTCGTCCGCGGTTTTTCGAAAGAAAGAGAGTCGATTACAATTATTTCGCCGTCCGAAAGCTTGCCCGAAAGAGCTGCCTTGAGCGCCAGCCTCCTCGCCTTCTTCGGCATACAGTACGAGTAATCGCGAGGCTGGGGACCAAATACAGTGCCTCCACCCCTCCATAGAGGAGAACGGCTGCTGCCTGCTCTCGCCCTGCCTGTATGTTTTTGCTTCCACGGTTTTTTCCCGCCTCCGCTGATCAACCCCTTCGTTTTAGTTGCGTGAGTTCCCTGTCTCTGATTGGCCAGAAAATTGACAACAGCATTATGAATAACGCCATCTTTGGCCTTAACACCGAACACCTTTTCAGAGAGGTTGACCTTTCCGACAGGCTTATTATTTTTGTCCTTTATTTCAAGTTCCAGCATACTAATTTTCCTTTCTTATTTCGAGATAAGTCCCTTTGGAACCCGGAACCGCACCCAAAATGAGAAGAAGATTCTGTTCAGCCTTGATATCGACCACCTTAAGGTTTTTAACTGTAACCCTTTCAGAGCCCATATGGCCGGGGAGCCCTTTGTTCTTCCAGACCCTCGAAGGGAATGAACTTGCACCAATGGAGCCCGGAGCCCTGTAAAACATGGAGCCATGCGACGCCGGGCCTCCGGCATAGTGATGCCTCTTTACGACACCCTGAAATCCTTTGCCCTTGGAAACCCCGGCCACAGAAATAACATCCCCTTTTTTAAACTTTTCAACCGTTACAAACTCACCGACCTTGACGTCCCCCATGGGGAACTCCCTGAGCATCTTATAAGGCTTCAGCCCGACCTTCTTAAAGACACCCCCAAGCGGTTTATTTACATTTTTGGCCTTCTTAATCTCGGAAAACCCGACTTTGACGGCCTCGTAGCCGTCTTTTTCCCTGGTCTTTACCTGAACAACGCAGCATGGCCCCGCCTCGACTACCGTAACAGGAAACATCCTTCCGCTTTCGTCAAAGACCTGGGTCATGCCGAGTTTCCTTCCTAGAATCCCAATCATAGCTTTATCTCCACATCCACCCCGGCTGCCAGTTCCAGCTTCATCAGGGCGTCTACTGTCTGAGGCGTTGCATCATGAATATCAATAAGCCTCTTATGGGTCCTGATCTCAAACTGCTCCCTCGACTTTTTGTCCACGTGCGGAGACCTCAGGACAGTTATCTTGCTTATGTGGGTCGGCAGCGGAACCGGGCCAGCAACCCTCGCTCCTGTCCTCTGCGCAGTATCGACAATCTCCTTTAAAGATTGATCGAGAACCCTGTGGTCGTATGCTCTTAATTTTATCCTTATCTTTTGATTCACGTTTACTCCAATACCTCGGTAACGACTCCGGCTCCGACGGTGCGGCCGCCCTCTCTGATGGCAAACCTCAGTTCCTTCTCCATCGCTATAGGCGAGATAAGCTCAACCGAAAGACTCACGTTGTCCCCGGGCATCACCATCTCCACCCCCTCAGGCAACTGTGCCACTCCCGTCACATCCGTCGTCCTGAAATAAAACTGCGGCCGGTATCCCTTGAAAAACGGCGTGTGTCTGCCGCCCTCTTCCTTCGTCAGTATGTACGCCTCGCATTTGAATTTCGTGTGCGGCGTGATGCTGGCCGGTTTCGCAAGAACCTGTCCGCGCTCCACGTCCTCTTTCCCTATTCCCCTCAGAAGAACGCCGATGTTGTCGCCCGCCCTTCCTTCGTCAAGCAGCTTCCGGAACATCTCTACTCCGGTC
This sequence comes from Candidatus Sulfobium mesophilum, assembly GCA_037916395.1. GTDB lineage: Bacteria > Nitrospirota > Thermodesulfovibrionia > Thermodesulfovibrionales > UBA6898 > Sulfobium > Sulfobium mesophilum_A. Next base: position 210 of record JBAIXS010000385.1, on the reverse strand, counting down.
GCTACCGTCTTCCTCGTCTCCCCAAGGCCGACGATCTCGACTTCCTCGCCTACCTTGATTATCCCTCTTTCGACCCTGCCCGTTACGACCGTTCCACGGCCGGAGATCGAAAAGACGTCTTCGATCGGCATCAGGAAGGGCTTGTCGATCGGACGCTCCGGCGTCGGAACATAGCTGTCGACCGCTGCCATGAGCTCCTGAATGCATTTG
>JBAIXS010000384.1:0-2313 GCA_037916395.1 Candidatus Sulfobium mesophilum | reverse complement strand
ATGCTGACGATTCGGTCCTCAGCAGTATCCATGAGTTTGACTCCTTGTGTGTTTCTGCCGTGTGTCGATATGTTTTCGGCGGTGGTCCTGACAAGCTTGCCTGAACTGGTAATCATGACGACTTCGTCCTCCTGCCGCACCTGAAGAAGTCCCACGACCTTTCCACCTTTTTCCGTGAGTTTGATCGAGATCACCCCTTTGCCGCCGCGGCCCTGCAATGGATAATCCTCAATCTTGGTTCTCTTTCCGAAGCCGTTTTCAGCGGCGGTGAGCACGGTTGTTTTCTCCTCTGCAACCTCTGCAGCCACGACCTCATCGCCCTTGGTCAGACGTATGCCCCGCACCCCTTTTGCCGTTCTGCCCATGTCCCTCACATCCTCTTCATTGAACTTTATCGCCAGTCCGTTGCGGGTCCCGATTATGAGGTCATTTTTGCCACTCGTCTTCCTGACCGCTATCAATTCATCGTTTTCTTCGAGGGATATGGCGATTACACCTTTCCCTCTCGGGTTGCTGTATGAGGTCAAAGCCGTCTTCTTGACGGTACCGTTTTTCGTAAACATAACGAGATATCCGTCCTTAAAATCCCGCACGGGAAGCGCCGTAGATATCCTCTCCCCTTGCGAAAGCTGAAGCAGGTTGATCAGCGCCTTGCCTTTTGCAGCCCTGCCGGCCTCGGGTATCTGATAGACCTTCAGCCAGTACAGTCTGCCGAGATTTGAAAAGAACATCATATAGTCGTGCGTCGACCCTATAAAAAGCTGCTCGACAAAATCCTCTTCCTTCGTCTCCATGCCGATCAGTCCCTTACCTCCCCGCCTCTGGCTTCTGTATGCGCTCAAAGGGTTGCGCTTTATATATCCCTGGTGTGAGAGTGTAATGACCATCTCTTCTTCGGTAATGAGGTCTTCGATCGTGATCTCTTTTGCCTCCTCGGCTATCTCGGTCCTTCTGTCATCGGCGTACTTTGCCTTTATCTCCAGGAGTTCGTCTTTTATGATCTTTGCCACAAGCGCATCAGAGCCGAGGATGGACTTCAGTCTCTCTATCTCCTTCAAGGTCTCCTTGTATTCGCTTATGATCTTATCCCGCTCGAGTCCGGTAAGCCTTTGCAGTTTCATATCGAGTATCGCCTGTGCCTGTATCTCAGAGAGCGGATACCGGGTCATCAACCCTTCTTTAGCTTCGGCAGGACTTTTTGAAGAACGGATAAGTGCGATTATTGCATCGAGGTTGTCCAGGGCGATCTTGAGGCCTTCGAGGATATGGGCCCTCTCCTCCGCCTTTCTTAACTCAAACCGGGTCCTTCTGATGATCACATCGCGCCTGTGCTGAAGGAAGTAGGCCAGCACTTTCTTAAGACCGAGAACATGGGGCTGACCGCCTACGAGAGCGAGCATGATAATACCGAAGGTCGTCTCCATCTGCGTATGCTTATAAAGATTATTCAGAATTACCTGGGCCATCTCTCCCCGTTTAAGTTCCAGTACAACCCTTATCCCTTCTCTGTCGGATTCGTCCCTTATATCGGAAAGGCCTTCAAGTTTCTTCTCCCTCACCAGTTCGGCGATCTTTTCAATAAGCCTCGCCTTATTGACCTGATAGGGCAATTCGGTGATGATAATGTTTTCTCCCCCTCTGTGCTCCCGTTCTATCCTGGCCTTTGCCCTGATTTTGATAAGCCCCCTGCCGGTGTCGTAGGCGTCCTTTATGCCTGAGGTCCCATGGATAATGCCGCCTGTGGGGAAGTCAGGGCCCTTAATTGCCGTCATTATTTTTTCGACAGATATCTCGGGTTCTTCCAAAAGCATGATAAGCCCGTCAATAACCTCGCCCAGGTTGTGGGGCGGTATGTTTGTTGCCATGCCGACCGCTATGCCGGCTGCGCCGTTTATTATCAGATTTGGTATTTTTGAAGGGAGTACCTTGGGCTCCTCGGTAGTCTCATCAAAGTTGGGCAGGAAGTCCACTGTCTCTTTATCTATATCGGCAAGCATTTCCTCTGCGATCTTCGCAAGTCTCGCCTCAGTATACCTGTACGCTGCCGCCGGATCGCCGTCTATGGACCCGAAATTGCCCTGTCCGTCGACCAGGGTGTATCTCATATTAAAGTCCTGAGCCAGGCGGACCATCGCGTCATAGACAGCGCTGTCGCCATGAGGGTGATATTTTTTAAGCACTTCACCCACCACGCCGGCGCTTTTGGAATATTTTCTCCCGGGGAGGAGGCCTTCTCTGAACATAGCGTAGAGAATCCTTCTCTGCACGGGCTTAAGCCCGTCCCTGACCTCAGGAAGCGCCCTGCCTATGATC
>JBAIXS010000383.1:0-3071 GCA_037916395.1 Candidatus Sulfobium mesophilum | reverse complement strand
ACTGAAGCAATACATCGATCCAATAGTCGTCTGGAAACATACAACACCTCCTTCCGGCATCACTTTTTACAAGGGCGATCTGCTCAAAAACCTCAAGGGAGACCTCTTTGTGGCCACGCTGAAGAGTCAGGCCCTCATAAGGATAAAGCTGTCGAAGGATTCGGGGAAGGCAACGAGAATCGAAAGATGGTTTTCATCGAATTACACTGAGGGAAAATACGGCAGGCTCCGGGATGTGGTTCAAGGGCCGGACGGTGCGCTATATTTCCTCAGCAACAATCGGGACGGCAGGGGCAACCCGAAGCCTGGAGATGATAAGATATACAGGATAGTACCGAGATGATCACCTGAAAGGAGACAAGTATGAAAACAGACTTTTTGAAGACAGTTGCATATTTGGTATTTTGTCTTTTGCTTATAGGACCCGTCGTGGATGCCTCTGCCAAGGAGAAACAAGAGGCTAAGATTTTCTTCACCAAGCACTTCAATGAAACCGTATTTGACATAACGGCCAAGGCAAAATTCAGTATCGAAATCCTGCTTGACGACAAAGAATATAAGAAGTTGGGCAAAGACGTGATAGGTATTGTCATACACGACGCCCGCGATCAGGACGTGGAAAAAGCTGTCATTTCTCTCGACTTCCGGAACATGGAGACAGGTGAGCCTGCGAAAGAAGCACCGGTTGTGAAAGAAAGAGGCGATGGGCTTTACCTGGTTTCCAATCTTGACCTCAAAAAAGAGGGCCGCTGGAAACTTGCGATAACTGTTAAAAAAGGGTCTGAGGAAGACAGCGCACAGTTTATCTTTCCGGATGTGCTAAGAAACCGCCTGCCTGCAGGCAGATATAATCCCTGATATTCGCTTCAGCCTTAGTGCTGATGTAACGAGTCCGTCATGGGATAAGCCAACTGGGACCTTGCCCTCTTTGAAGGCCATTTGCCGTAATATGTGACAACCCATAATTTATTTATTCTTGCAGCCGCATATTTCGACTTGCTTCTCTTCGATCAGCCGGTCACCCTTCCAGCCCCGTATCAGCGCCAATGGACATCTCTCCTTTGATATCTTTCCCGTATAGGCTATTACATATACTGCCTGATCATAATCCTTCTTGATCTCGACTTTTTTACAGTTCCTTTCCATCTCCGCAATCAATTCTGCGTCTACGTTGCGCTTCTCAAGCCCGCCGCAGGCCATAAAGGTTACCGCTATAAAAAGAAGCAGAACTGAAACTTTCAAAGTATTCAACCGGGACCTCGCATTCCCCAAGCGACAGCGGTTGCGGGTATCAGGCGGCCTGATTGGCCCTGAAGATCGCCGGGACAGATGTTTTCTCAATGTTTCTTCATAGGAAGGCGGATCGTAAAAATGCTTCCTTTCCCGGGATCGCTCTCGACCGAGATCGTTCCCCTGTGTTCCTGTATCACTTTTAAAGTGTAGGTAAGGCCGAGGCCCGGGCCATAGATCTTTGACGTAAAGAGCGGTTCGAAGATGTGCTTTGTCTTTTCTCTTGATATCCCCTTCCCGGTGTCGGCGACCTTTATCTCGATACATCCTTCGATGACTGAACTTGACAGTGAGAGCACCCTCGTCTCCGCGGTCATCGCCTCGATGGCGTTCTGTATGATGTTGGCGATAGCCTGGGTCAGCTGCATGGGATCGGCCTGAATAAGGGGGAGATTGTTCTGGAGGTCAGTCTCAACGTCTATGGCCTTTTCCTCGAACTCCCGCTCAAATATCATAAGGGCTTTGATGATGACATCATTGACGTTCGTCTGCTCGATATAGGAAAAGGACATCATCTGTATTCCGACAATCTGCTTTATCATTTTTTCGAGTTTTGCGACGTCTTCCATGATCATTTCCATGTACTTCCTGTTTGGGTTGCCCTCAGGGAGGTTATCGTGCACCCTGCGCGCATAACCACCGATAGAAACGAGCGGATTTCTCACCTCATGAGCAACCTCGTCCATCATCTGCGTAAGCGCCCCCGATTTTTCATCTTCTACCAGTTTTTCGTGCGCCTGCTTTATTTTGAGCAAAGACCTGATGCGGGCGGACAGCTCCTTGTAATCAAAGGGCTTTGCCAGATAATCGTCTGCGCCGGTGTCGAGTCCCTTCACCTTGTCCGATATCTCGCTTTTTGCCGTCAGCATCAGGACAGGGATATACCTTGTGTCTTCGTTAGTTTTAAGTCTCTCACAGACCTCATATCCGTTGAGCTTAGGCATCATGACATCCAGAATGATCAGATCAGGATTGTATGAACCGACACATGCCAGGCATTCCTCCCCATCGTAAGCCTCGGAAGTGTCGTACCCTTCGGACCTCAGCCTCTTCCTGAGAAGCTCAACTGTGTCCATTGTGTCATCCACGATTAAAATCTTATTGCTCTTGTCCATGGGTTGGCCTCATCACTCCAACGGGTCCTTAAGGTATTGTTTAATCTGTCCGGGAAGTTCATGGACGTCAATGGGTTTCGGTATATGTCCGGCACAACCCGCCTCGATGGCCCTCTCCTTGTCTCCTTTCATGACACGGGCTGTGAGAGCTACGATTGGGATGTCCCTGCACTCCTCATGCATTTTCAGCCTCCGCGTGACCTCATAACCGTCTATTTTAGGAAGAGAGATATCCATCAGAATCAAACTTGGTTTTTCGTCCTGCGCTTTCTGGAGCGCATCCTCTCCGTCAACTGCCTCGACCATTTCATATCCTCTGCTTTTCAACACTTTGACAACCAGTTCACGGCTGTCCCTGTTGTCATCAACGACAAGTATTTTTCCGGGTAAACTTTTTTTTATTTCTTCCATAATCCTCTCCACGCCGTCCGGACATTACGACTTATTGCATTTCGAAATGGTCTCCTTGATCTCCTTTAGCAGTCCTTCAGTCGTCAATGTGGCCTTGTTTAAAATTCTCTGAATTCTGCCGTTGAGTTCGGAGATCTGTCCTTCGGTCAGGTCCCTCTGAGTAACGACGATGAGAGGAATATTCCTGGTCTCCTCATTCGCCTTCATATGTTCAATAACATCGACGCCGCTCACTTCCGGCATCGTAAGGTTCAG
>JBAIXS010000382.1:0-2620 GCA_037916395.1 Candidatus Sulfobium mesophilum | reverse complement strand
GTTCACAAGCAGATATTGTACCCATGTCATGCGCCTTTTCCGCAATGTCAAGGGACCTTTGGAAAAAACCGAGCGCCCTGTCGTAGTCGCTCCTCTTCTGCGAGACTATCCCCATTTGGTTTAAGCTGCGGGCGCATCCGTGCATGTCTTTAGTCTTTTCTGCAAGGTCAGCCGACTTCTGAAAAAAATCAAGGGCCATGTCGTACTCACTTCTTTTTTGGTATACGACCCCTATCCCATGATAGTTTCTAGAAACGCCGGCTAGGTCACCCGCCCTCTCTGCAGCCTCAAGGGATTTTTGAAACGCGGCGAGCGCCCTGGCGTAATCGTACCTCTTCTGATGAAGTACTCCTATTTTGTGATACCATTTCGCGGCCTCTTGAATATCCCCATTTTTTTCCGCTTCAACTACAGCCTTTTGAAAGACCTCCAGTCCGGCATCATGTGGCTTCATCGGCAAGTTGTCTCCATCAACGCGGCCTCGATCTTGTCTTCATCTTTTCCATCTTTATCATGATAAGGGACAAGGCAGCAGGAGTCATTCCCTGAATTCTTCCCGCCTGTCCGAGGCTTACGGGTCTGACCTCTTCAAGTTTTGAGAGTATCTCCTTCGAAATTCCGGGCAACGACCGGTAATCGAGGTGCTCCGGGATCTTTTTCCCTTCCAGCTTTTTCAATTTTTCTGCGGTCTCGATCTGCCTTGAGATATAGCCAGCGTATTTGACCTTTATCTCAACCTGCTTTTCGACTTCTGCGTCGAGTTCAGTGTCGGGCGGAGCATAATGCTTTACTGTAGCATAATTCACCTCGGGTCGTTTAAGAAGCTGCTCAAGGGTTATATCTTCGCTTATGGACGGTGTTCCGAGCTCCTGCAACACATTATTTATCCCTTCAGGTTTTATGCGCGTCCTTTTTAATCTGTCAATCTCTGTTTCGAGCATTCTCATCTTCATGAGGAACTTTTCGTAAACATCTTCTCCAAGCAGTCCGACATCACGACCTTTTCCCATCAGTCTCATATCGGCGTTGTCATGTCTCAGAAGAAGCCTGTATTCGGCCCTTGATGTAAACATCCTATATGGTTCTTTCGTACCTTTTGTCACCAGGTCGTCTATCAGTACCCCAATGTATGCTTCGTGCCGTCCAAGGACGAGATGATTTTCTCCCTTTATTGAGAGGGCTGCATTTATGCCGGCCATAAGCCCCTGTGCGGCCGCCTCCTCATAACCTGAAGTTCCGTTGATCTGGCCGGCAAGGAAAAGCCCATTAATGCTCTTGGTTTCAAGGGAATGCCTAAGCTGGGTCGGAAAGACAAAATCGTATTCGATGGCATAGGCAGGCCTCATGATTTCGACATGCTCCAGGCCGGGAATCGTTCGCACGAGAAGCAATTGTATTTCGAAGGGAAGGCTTGTGGATATGCCGTTGGCGTAATATTCTTTTGTCTGGAGGCCTTCCGGTTCGAGAAAAACCTGGTGCCTGTCACGCTCGAAGAAACGGACCACCTTGTCTTCTATCGACGGACAATATCTCGGTCCGATGCCTTTGATTCTGCCGCTGTACATGGCAGATAGCCCTATGTTGTCTTTAATTATCCTGTGAGTTTCTTTATTCGTATATGTTATGAAACAAGGCAGCTGAGGGTTTCTGATTTCGGTGGTGCTATAGGAAAAAGGGACAGGCGGATCATCTCCGAACTGGGTCTCGGTCTTTGAGAAATCGATGGTCTTGGCATCCAGTCTCGGCGGCGTGCCGGTCTTAAGTCTGCCAAGCTTTAGTCCGAGTCCCGCAAGGCAATCCGAAAGGCCTACCGACGGGAACTCACCTGCCCTGCCAGCCTCGAAGCTGTTCTGCCCCACATGCATGAGACCTTTTAAAAACGTGCCTGTGGTAACAATAACGCAGCTTGCCTTATAGTAGACGCCCAGCGACGTCCTTACGCCTTGCACCTTGCCGTCTTCAGCGACAATCTCTTCGACAGTCGCCTGCTTGATGTCCAGATCTTTCTGGTCTTCGAGCACCTGCCTCATAGATATCCGGTACAAGACACGATCGGCCTGCGCCCTTAGTGACCAGACGGCCGGCCCTTTTGATTTATTGAGCATCCGAAACTGTATGCCAGCCATGTCAGTGGCCTTGGCCATTTCACCTCCGAGGGCATCGATTTCCCTGACAAGATGGCCCTTGGCGAGGCCTCCTATGGCCGGATTACAGGACATCTGCGCGATTGTATCGAGGTTCATCGTAAAGATGCAGGTGGACATCCCCATGCGCGACGCAGCCAGGGCGGCCTCGCAACCCGCATGGCCGGCGCCGATAACTATGACATCGTAATTCTTCGTTGCGAGCATGGATATATATTATAAATAAAAGGGAGATGTAAAGTATAAGACGAGGGCCGCCTATACGGCCCGGTTTATTGGTCGTTTAATGAAGATGAATCAAGCTGAACTCAGCTCAGGAGGATTTTCAGTAAGTCCGGCACTTGAGGTGGTAGTTCTTGCCACCTTTTTTCTCGTCTTCCATGAGATGGCACTTCTTATATTTCTTCCCGCTTCCACACCAGCAGGGATCGTTCCTTTCGACCTTTGCCCTCGGGGATGACGCGTCATCCGCTTTA
>JBAIXS010000381.1:0-23826 GCA_037916395.1 Candidatus Sulfobium mesophilum | reverse complement strand
TGCTTCTCTCCTTTTTTAGTCAGGGCGTTAAAGACCGGCTTGTTGGCCTTGCACTCAAGCATCCATTCCCGCGCAAAGACACCATCCTGTATTTCCCCGAGAATCTTCTTCATCTCTTTCTTCGTGTCTTCAGTCACAACCCGCGGGCCTCTCGTAAGATCGCCGTACTGCGCGGTATTGCTGATGGAGTATCTCATGTTAGAGATGCCGCCCTCATAAATCAGGTCGACTATGAGCTTTACCTCATGAAGACATTCGAAATAGGCCATTTCAGGGGCGTATCCCGCCTCCACAAGAGTCTCAAAGCCCGCCTGGATAAGAGACGTCAGTCCGCCGCACAATACTACCTGCTCCCCGAAGAGGTCGGTCTCGGTCTCTTCCCTGAAGGAGGTTTCGATAATGCCGGCCCTGCCACCTCCGATGGCCGATGCATAAGCGAGTGCTATATCTTTGGTGTTTTTGGACGGGTCCTGATGGACGGCTATAAGGCAGGGAACGCCACTGCCCTTTGTGTATTCCGACCTGACGAGGTGACCCGGTCCCTTGGGCGCCGCCATAAATACATTCGCATCCGCAGGCGGCACTATCTGTCCAAAATGTATGTTAAAGCCGTGAGCAAAGGCAAGATAGACGCCTTTTTTCATATTCGGAGCAATTTCCGCCTTATAAATATCAGCCTGGTATTCGTCAGGCAGAAGGATCATTATCACATCGGCCACCTTAGCTGCATCAGCCGGCGTCATAACCTTAAAACCTGCCTTCTTTGCCTTGTCCCAGCTGGCGCCCGGTCTTATGCCAACTATAACGTCTATGCCGCTCTCCTTCAGATTATTCGCATGCGCATGTCCCTGGCTGCCGTATCCCATCACGACGATCTTTTTCTTCTTAAGCATCCCCAGATTAGCATCTTTATCATAATAGACCTTTATCATCACTGCCTCCTTTTTTTCTTATAAATAAAATATTCCAGGAAAAGATGAAGCTTTATTATATTACAAACAGCCGGATTTTTCTATTTTAGGAATTAACATAGAAATCTTGAGCCTGCAGCCCTTTGAGGCAGCGGGTTAATCAGCATTTTTTAAAAAAAATTAATCTGTTTTTAATCGGTTTTTAACAATCAATGGCTACAGTATTTTCAACCCGGTAAGCCTCAGGGAGGTCGAGTCTTTTTAGGATTCTCGAAAAAGAAACTGGAGAATACCTCTAAGAGTTAACGAAAAGATTACTAGTTATTGTGGAGGTGACATGTTTTTTCATAGCATACTAGGACTTTTTTCAAATGATCTGGCAATAGACCTCGGCACCGCCAACACCCTCGTCTACGTCAAAGGGGAAGGCATTGTCTGCGATGAGCCTTCCGTCGTCGTTATTAAGAAAGACAATAGAAAGACCGTCGCGGTCGGCGCAGAAGCAAAGAAAATGCTCGGCAAGACGCCAGCCAATATTATGGCCATCAGGCCGATGAAAGACGGCGTCATAGCCGATTTCGACGCAACAGGGGAAATGCTCAAATATTTTATCAAGAAGGTCCATAACAGGAGAAGTTTTGTATCACCAAGGGTGATTGTCGGCGTGCCTTCCGGAATTACGCAGGTGGAGCAGCGGGCCGTCAAGGACGCTGCCGAGGCCTCCGGCGCAAGAGAGGTCTATCTGGTTGAAGAGCCGATGGCGGCTGCTATCGGTGTAGGATTGCCCGTGGGAGAGCCCTCGGGCAACATGATCGTTGATATCGGCGGAGGCACAACAGATGTCGCCATCATTTCCATAGACGGCGTAGTTTACAGCAAGGCTGTAAGGGTTGGCGGCGACAAGATGGACGAGGCGATTATGGCCCATATAAAAAGAAGATACAATCTTATGATCGGCGAGACCACGACCGAACAGATCAAGATAGAGATCGGCTCTGCCTGCAGTAACGGCAGCTCAGAGAAGAAGGTCAAAGACATCAAAGGGAGGGACCTCATATCGGGCATACCAAAGACGATAACTGTCAACGAAGATGAAATACTCGAGGCACTGTCCGAACCGATCAGCGTCATATTAGACACCATCAAGGTTGCCCTTGAAAACACTCCGCCGGAACTGGCCTCTGATATAGTTGACCGGGGCATTGTCCTTGCGGGCGGCGGGGCGCTACTTCGCAGGATCGACCTGCTGATCAGACAGGAGACAGGCCTTCCCGTAATCATCGCCGAGAATCCTCTCACTGCTGTGGCACTGGGCGTCGGCAAGATGCTTGATGAAATGGAGATGCTCCGCAGAATCGCAATAACCTGAGCATTCTGGATGAGTTTCTTAAAAACTATAACTACTGGATCCCCGGGTCAAGCCCGGGGATGACACAGACAACTTCATAAGCACCCCTCCATTTAAAAAAAGATTTCGATAACCTGAGCATGCTAACTGCCAAATTGTAAAACGTGTCCTGCATCGATTGCATTCTTTGGGTTATCATAAAAAATGCGCAAAGTAATAGTCGGCATGAGCGGCGGAGTTGATTCGAGCGTCACTGCACATCTTCTGAAGGAACAGGGTTTCGAGGTCGAAGGAGTCAGTCTTATTCTCTGGGAGGCCAGAAACAGGTCGGATTTTACGACATGCTGCTCACTGGAGGCCACCGACAGCGCCGCAAAGACGGCTAATGTCCTCGGCGTATCCCACTCATCGATAGACGTGCGTGAAGCATTTATTGAAAAGGTAATCGAACCATTTGTTCAGGCTTACACAAAGGGCCTGACGCCTAACCCGTGCATCCTCTGCAACCGGCATATCAAGATACCCTATCTTTTGGAAGCGGCAGATAAAAGAGGCGCAGAATACATAGCGACCGGCCATTACGCGAAAGTGGAAAGAGAAACTTCTGACGGACTGCTTCATGAAAAAGTCTCCCTTAAAAAAGGGGTTGATCCTAAAAAAGATCAGTCCTACGTCCTCTATGTGCTAAGGCCTGATGAACTTAAGAGACTTGTCCTGCCTCTTGGCAATCTCAGGAAAGCAGACGTCAGGGAAATAGCCCGCTCCCTGCAGTTGCCTGCCGCGGAGAAGCCTGAAAGCCAGGAGATTTGTTTCATCGGGAATGGCGATTATTCGGGGTTTATTGAAGACCTCTCGCCCTCAGCCTCGAAGCCGGGCCCTATAATCGACAAAGCAGGCAGGGAACTCGGCATGCATAAGGGGATATGCCGGTATACCATAGGGCAGAGAAAGGGGTTGGGGCTGTCATCTCTTACGCCTTATTATGTAACCGACATAGATATAGCCAACAATATTATTCGTGTGGGTTCACAAGACGATGCGATGATGAAAGAGATTATGGTCAGTGACATAAACTGGCTGATACCTCCTTCGTCGCAGTCTTTCAGGGCAACAGTCAAGGTGCGCTCGATGACGGCTGACAGGCCTGCTGTTGTCGACATCAAAGGCGGACTGGCAACCGTCTTCTTCGATGAGCCGCAGTGGGCGCCGGCGCCCGGGCAGAGCGCTGTTTTTTATATGGGAGACATTGTGATGGGTGGAGGCGTTATCGTCGATCTCCGCAGACCAGCATGAGTGCGTCTTTCGCAGTCGACACTCTGGCCGGCGCATAACCCAGATAGTCGCCATCGATCTGTATATGCGCCCTGCCCTGCACCTCGACCTCGGTAGCCTTGATATATACCACGTCATCGTAATTCAGATGGTTTCCCCTGAGGACGCCTATAGCATATCTGAACAAGTCCCGCCGGCGGCCGCCTTTAAACAGGCAGACAAACAGGGAAGGATCAAAAAGACTGGCATCGGGCGTCACTTTAAAGTTTCCGCCATACCGGGACGCCTTGCCTATGATCGCCGAAAAACATGAATATTCCCTGCCGTCTATTTTAAGCGAGAGACTCTTGAGCGAATATCCCACGATGTTTTGCAACCCGCTTAAGATGTAAGCGGCCTTTCCGGATATTTTCTTTAAGTTGGCCCTTACGTCATAAACGGTCTTGCCGTCAAGGCCTATGCCTGCCATCAAACAAAAAAATCTCGATTCCGGCCCTCCCGCTCTTTCGGTCTCAACGACGCCGAGAGAGACTCTTCTGGGTGAAGATGCCACTGCAGTCTCCATCGCGCCTGAAGGGTCTTCCGGTATTCCCAGTTCCTTCGCAAGCACATTTGTCGTTCCCATGGGAAGAAGCGCAAGGGGCGTATCTGTCCAGACCAGGCCATTTATCACCTCATTGATAGTCCCATCGCCCCCGGCAGCTATGATAAGAGCGGGCTTTTTCCTCAGGGAATCAGCCGCCAGGCGCATTGCATGGCCCCTTGCCTCTGTACGCAGCACTTCCACAACAAAACCCTTGTTCTCAAGGACCTGGACGGCGCGCGCGATCTTTTTATCCGACGCGGTCCTTGCGGCGGGATTATATATGATGTTTGCCAATGATTTCATTTATCGAAAGGACACCGAGGCATTCAGATACATCTTCGATGAGCACAGGTTTTTTTTCAAGAAAGGCTATCACCTTTTCCAGGTCTGCGTCGTCTCTCACAAAAAAAACACGGCCGCCCCTCTTGTCGCCCCTTCTTTTAATGTGAGGCACCCTGACATAGCCGAACTTCCGGGCAGACACATAGCCAGTTGTGTAATCGGGATCGTCTGAAACACAGAGCTCTGCGATCACATCTTTACACGAAGAGACCTTCGAAGCCAGGACCAGCGCCTCTTTCACTGTGTCGGAATCAATGCCGGCCCTATTAAGCACCTTGTTCATAACTTCTGCCGCGTCACGTCCGATACCAAGCCTCGAGGCCCGGACACCACGCCGCCTTTCAGGTTCGATCCTTCTCCCTGACAGTGTGCATATGAGCGAAGCGCCCCGCATAACGACCGGACCGAAGACCACCTTCAGTGCATTCCGTACTGCGGTATCGCTTGTCCCTGCAAGGAATAACAAATCCCGTATGCAACGTTGTGCATGATCAGTGGACCTGCAGCGGACTGTTGTTACCGGAAGGGAACGTATTTTCTTCGGTTCAGACGTGATTTTCTCAATCTTGAGCTCTATCCTGTCGGGCTTACCGCGGGAGTGATTCATTGCCCGCTTGATATATCCCTGAATAACTTCGCCGGTCAATGCGCGCTCAAATATCCCCTCGGCGCCCGATATGTGCAAACCGTGAGATTTTTTTCGGGCCTGTTCCCTGGACCGCACCGACGCCCTCATCCTTATGCTAACCATGTACCTTATCCCCTATCCTATGCCGTGGCCCCGGATATCTTTAAGCCGTGCTGCCTGATCAGTCTGATATCGTCCTCGAAACATCTCCCGGACGTAGTCAGGTAATTGCCGGAAAGAATGCCATCGGCTCCGGCAAGAAAGATAAAAGAATTAAATTCGCCAAGGGTCTGTGCGCGGCCTCCGCAGACCCTGACCTCCTTTTCAGGAAGAAGGAGTCTGAAGAGACTTATTATCTTCAACGCCTCTAAAGGCTCCAGTGGGCTCCTCGATTCGAGTCTCGTGCCTTTGATCGGGATCAGGAAATTCAGGGGGACGGAATCAGGACCGATGTCCCGCAGCGCCATCCCCATGTCAACCCTGTCTTGCCAGCTCTCTCCAAGTCCAAAGATGCCTCCGGAACACAAAGAAAGCCCCGCAGACTTCACCGCAGCTATTGTCTCCAACTTCTGGCGGTAAGAATGCGTGGTGCATATCATCGAGAAAAAATTTTCTGATGTTTCTATATTATGATGAAAACGCTCAAGACCGGCATCCTTCAACATTAACAATTCCGACTCGTTCAGAAGTCCTAATGTGGCGCACGGCAGAAGTCCCATTGCCCGGACCCCTGAAATCATTTCGGCTATTCTGCGGAGCTCGGCCTCCGTCACTTTCCGGCCGCTTGTCACAATGCAGAAGCGCTTCGCACCACCTTTTTTGGCCTCAGCGGCTTTCTCAAGTACCGCTTCTTTATCGGCAAGGGGAAAGACCGGAGCTTCCGATGAACTCCGTGAGGACTGTGCGCAGTAGGCGCAGTCCTCGGGACACGCCCCTGACTTCGCATTTACAATTGCGCAGATATCGATACGATCTCCGCGAAAACTGAACCTGATCCTGTTTGCTGCCGCAAAAAGATCAAAGACCTCGGGCCCGGTGATTGAAGCAACATCTGCCGCATCTCCGGGCGAAACATCGCCGCCCGCTAAAATCTTCTTTTCAAGTCGTTTAAGCATAGTAGATTTTCAGAAGTTCCGGACACTGTCAGGCAAATAGAAGGATTAGGAGAACGCCGACTAATATCTTACCTCAAAGCCTCTCTCCCGGCCTGAATATCCTTCCCACGTCACCTCGATATCATCTACATAGGCCCCGGGCGGGCCTATTCTGCAGTGTTCGATGGCCTGTCCGATTAATTCCCTGTCGCCTTCGAAAACGGCTTCAACGCCCCCGTCATAAAGATTTTTCACCCAACCGTTAAGACCCAGCTTAACAGCCACGTTCCTCGTAAATGCCCTGTAAAAGACTCCCTGGACCCTGCCCTTTATGAACAGATGCGCACGGGCCTTTTCCATATCATTTTACGATCTTCATACTGATGTCGGCAGCTACCGCGGAATGGGTCAGGGCCCCGACGGATATAAGGTCCACCCCTGCTTCAGCAACTTCCCTAACATTGGCAAGGCTGACGTTGCCGGAGGCCTCAATCGTCACCCTGCCCCGTGCATAATCCACTGCCTCGGCCATATCCTTAACCGGCATATTATCTAGCATGACAATGTCAGCACCGGCCTCTATTGCCTCTTGGAGCTCCTTAAGGTTTTCCACCTCGACCTCGATGCGCGCCAGATGGTGACCTGCCTTTGCACACTTGACGGCCTCGCTTATGCTGCCTACCTCTTCTATGTGGTTGTCCTTGATCAGTATGCCGTCGTAAAGGCCGAAACGGTGATTGGTGCCTCCGCCTACCCTTACAGCATATTTTTCCATAAACCTGTGGCAAGGGGTTGTTTTTCTGGTGTCAAGTATCTTGGCCCTGGTTCCCCTAACAGCGTCCACAAACTGACTTGTCAGCGTCGCAATCCCGCAGAGCCTCTGAAGTATATTCAGACTTATCCTTTCGCCCGCAAGCAGCACCCTGGTCTTGCCGACAACCTCAGCAAGGACGTCTCCTTTGGAAACCTTCGCGCCTTCGTTATAAAAAATTTTGAACGATATGGATGGGTCGATGATGGAAAAGACCGTCTCCGCAAACGGCATGCCGGCAAGAACGAAGTTTCCTTTTGCTATGAAAAGCGCCTTCGATTCGTTAGCTTCAGGGACCAGAAGATTGGTAGTAATGTCGCCATACCCTAAGTCTTCCTCAATTGCATGTTTGATCAGTTCGATGACATGAGAAGGGATATCCATGCTACTTTCTTCTCAGCAGAGAAAGCAACCCCCATACGCCGCCGACTACCGCTCCCATGGCGACCGCGGACTTCCAATCCAATAGCGTCGTAAGTTCGCCCTCTACCCTGTTTGCAAAAACCATCAGCGCAGCGCTCTTGTCGGCTTTTACACTGCCGGCGGCAACCAGTCCGGCAGCACTTCGGTTCAGTGTCGCTTCATAGCGCGATAGAGATACTGGCGAAAATGAGTAATTGACCGTTGTGTTGTTTCCAATAGTCACTGTGCTTACGCTCTGGTTGAAGAAGATCTCATCTCCATGAGTGAGGGCGGAGGCGCATTGCGTTGCCTCTATCTTTTCACCGTCTACACTCAGGGCCCCGACCTGCTGCATCTCAACATGCCCGCCCTCGACATTGCGAACGGTGCTCTGATTAATATTGATAAATTCGCCCTCTATAATACCGAGGTCCCTGTCCCGTATATCTTTTTCCTCTTTTTCCATCACCTTTTCCCCCCGACTTCATGTAGTTTCCTGATATTCTCAAGTATCCTGTCTTTCTTCCTGAGGCATTCTTCGTACTTATCCTTCTCCTTGGCGATAATAGCCTGCGGCGCCCTTCCGAGAAAATCTTCGTTCGACAGTTTCTTGTTCAAAAAGGCGATTGTCTCATCAACCTTCGCCTCGTCCTTTCTCAGTCTATCAATTTCAAGCTCTATGTTCAACAATCCTTCGAGCGGCACGTATACCTCAACGTAATCTCTGACCGCTGCTGCCGCCCCTCCGGGTTTTCTCACCCCCGCCCCTATTTCAGTTATATCTGCCCTCGCAAGTTTGTTCAGATACGCCAGGTTCCGGCTTAATACCTCGTCCGCCTTGTCAGATTGGGTTTTGACACATGCCTTTAATTCAAGGGAAGGAGAGAGGTTCAATTCCCCCCGTATAGTTCTGATGCCCGTGACGGTCTCCATAATTATCGCCATCTCGGCTTCAGCGCCTTCATCGCGCGGCAGTAAGGCGGGATAACCCGCAACTACGATACTTGCCTGCTGCTTGTCAGGCACAGCCACATGCTGCCAGATTTCCTCTGTGACATAGGGCATGAACGGATGAAGGAGTCTCAGTGTATTATCCAGAACGAAGAGGAGGCATTTTTTCACGCTCTCCTTGCCTTCAGAGTCTTCGTACAGAACCGGCTTGACCATCTCGATGTACCAGTCGCAGAGCTCGCGCCAGATAAACTGGTAGACGCTGTTTGCCGCATCGTTGAACCTGTAGTCCCCAAGTGAAGAGTTGATCTCCGCTGCAGTTGCCGCAAGCCTGCTAAGGATCCACCTGCTGCCGATGTCAAGGCTTTCGAAAGACATCTTTTCAGGAGCTTTTTCACCTTCGGTGTTAAGCAGTATAAAGCGGGAGGCATTCCAAAGTTTATTGACAAAGTGTCTGTAGCCCTCCACCCTTTCTTCTGCAAACCTTACGTCGCGTCCCTGAGCTGCAAAAGCGGCAAGAGTAAAACGGAATGCGTCGGTGCCGTATTTTTCCATCATAATGAGCGGATCAATGACGTTGCCTTTTGATTTTGACATCTTCTGGCCGGAGGCGTCCCTGACGAGAGCGTGGATATAGACGTCTCTGAAAGGCACATCGTCTCTGAACTTCAGTCCCATCATTATCATTCTGGCCACCCAGAAAAATATTATATCGAAGCCTGTAACCAGTGTTGAAGTCGGATAGTACTTCCTCAGTTCCGGTGTGTCAGCAGGCCAACCCAGAGTTGAAAAGGGCCAAAGAGCCGATGAAAACCAGGTATCCAGCACGTCTTCGTCCTGTCTTAATTGTCCGCCGCATTTCGTGCACTCTGAAGGCGCCTGCCGGGACACGATCACCTCTTCGCAGTTATCGCAATACCAGGCGGGTATGCGGTGTCCCCACCATATCTGTCTGGATATGCACCAGTCATTAATATTTTCCATCCACGAAAAGTAGGTGTTCTCCCACGCCTTGGGGATAATCCTGATCCTGCCGTCTCTGACCGCATCCATCGCATCAGAAGCAAGAGGAGCGACCTTTACGTACCACTGAAGCGCCGAAAGAGGTTCTATTACGGTCTTACATCTGTAACATTGACTGATGGAATGAAGATATTTATCCTGCTTGGCAATCAACCCCATGACTTTGAGATCATCCAGGACCGCTTTTCTTGCTTCATATCTGTCAAGCCCGGCATATTTCCGGCCAGCCTCGGCCGTCATCCGGCCATCCGGGCCTATGACGGTGATAAAGTCGAGCTGCGGGCTCTGCCTCTTGGCGATCGCCTCATCGTTGAAATCGTGCGCCGGGGTCACTTTGACCGCACCGGTTCCAAACTCGGTGTCCACTGCTGAGTCGGCAATGACAGGGATCTTCCTGGCAGTAAGAGGAAGCGAGATTTTTTTGCCTATCATATCAGCGTAACGGCTGTCTTCCGGGTTAACTGCAACTGCTGTGTCACCGAGCATAGTCTCAGGACGCGTAGTGGCCACGGTTATATGACCGCTGCCGTCCTCAAGCGGATATTTGATAAAGGTGAGTCGGCCGTCAAACTCCTCATGTTCAACCTCGATGTCCGAAAGCGCCGTAAGACACCGCGGGCACCAGTTGATGAGCCTCTTGTCGCGGTAGATCAGTCCTTGCTCGTAAAGACTTACAAAGACCTCAACCACGGCTTCGGAAAGTCCGGCATCCAGAGTAAACCGTTCTCTTGTCCAGTCACACGAGGCACCCAGTCTTTTAAGCTGATGAATGATCTTCCCGCCGTATTCTGCTTTCCATTTCCATACGCGTTCGGTAAAGGCTTCCCTGCCTAATATATGCCTGTCGACCTTCTCGGAGGCCAGTTGGCGTTCAACCACATTTTGGGTGGCGATGCCGGCATGATCCATGCCCGGCACCCAAAGCGCGTCAAAGCCGGACATCCTTTTCCATCGAATCAGGATGTCCTGAAGGGTTGTGTTGAGGGCGTGGCCCATATGAAGTGAACCTGTCACGTTGGGAGGAGGGATAACAATAGAATAGGGAGTCCTGCCGGAGGCCGGATCCGCAACAAATAAATTCGCGGCTATCCAGCGCTCATACCACTTTTCCTCAACACCTTCTGGATTATAACTTTTATTTAACTCAGACATAACAAAGAAAGACGGGGAATCGGCGCCGCCTTTTCCCCGCCCTTATATTTTAAAAAAAATATCTCTAAAAACCGGATTTTATTCTTTCAATCTCCCTGGAAATCATTGTACTGGCGAGGTCAGGAACAGTTTCCCAAATTACTTTTTCGACCTCTTTAGTAAGCGAACCTACCGAGGTCTTCAGGGTCTCCCGCAGCATTTTTTCAACAAGTTCAGGAGCAATTTCCCAAAGAACTTTATCAATGGAATCCTTCATGGACGGCAATAGCGCGGCAAGCAGCGATTCTTTCAATTCATCTGAGTCAAAAGAATCCAGGACCTTTTCACGAACCGCATTTTCAAATACCGCCATTAACTCCTCTTTTGAAGGCATAACAATCTGAGACGCCATAGCTGTCGCAGAGACCATATCTGAAACAGGCTTCGTAGCGCCGCCCGGTTCAGAAACAGCCTCCCTTATGCTTCGTCCGGTGTCCGGCTCTACCCCGCCTATCGCCTCCTCTTCCTCTTGCAAGGCCTCTACAGGCTGCTCTAACGGGGGTGTCAACTCTTCCATAGCCCATAAATCATCAAATCCCGCAACTTCACGAACCTGGCCCGCAGGAATTTCTTCCGCCTCTTCAGCGATCTCAAACACCTCTTCGTCATCATCGACAAGGACCGCTTCTTCTTCGCCTGTGGCGACCGCAGTCAGAGCATCATTGATTTTACTTATAAGTTCCTGGGATTCAAATGGTTTTATGATGGAGTCATCCGCTCCAACCGCCCGTAAAAGCCCCTCGTCTATCGGTTCGAAAGCCCCCGCTAAAAGAATGACGGGTATCCCGGCGGTTCCGGGGTTGTGCTTAATCTTTTCGCAAAGCTGATATCCGTTTAGCTTCGGCATTTCGATATCAGCAAGGACAATATCAGGCTTGAAGCTGTCCATAGCGACAAGGGCATCTTCACCGTTGCTCACAGACTTGATCTCAAAATCCTCCTCGGCGAGAACAAGCTCAACCACCTTCTGAATAGTGATACTGTCATCTGCGAGCAAAAGCTTATACGCCATCCGACACCCCTTAAAGGTTTTCAAGAATTTTATTGTTATGTACTAAAAAAAGTCAAGACTATTCGTATGTTCCGACGCCCTGCTGAACACCCGGTTCAGCATGAAGAAACGCCTCAGCCGCCTCCGCCAAAGCCGTGCGAAGCGCCGGATGAACTAAAGCCGGCATCAGAGCTTGAGCAACAGAAAGAAGACATAAGCTTCTTCACATCAGTGGAAGAGCATTTCGGACAATCAGTATCTTTTTCGGTGGAAGTCAGCTTCTGAAGAAGAGAAAATTTCTCCCCGCAGGCTCTGCAGAAATATTCGTAAATTGGCATGCGCCACCTCCTAACAGTTTCGGCAATCAATTATTAGTTTAATCGTGCAGTCGGCCTCAAGTCAATGCGGAGCCGCTCCGCCCTATTCCACCGTTAAATGTATGCGGGGACGCATTCGAACGGTTTCAGCGGCGCGAATTGCCGCAGGCGAGCGCCGGTGCCTCGGAGGTCGGTACGACCGAGAATGAGAGAGAATGCCGTCTCCGCGCACATATCTTTTTCTTAACATTGAATTGAGCACTAGCCCCGCCTATACGATTTACATCGCCTTCGATTTTGATATACTTTAGCTGGTATGAAAGAGGCGATGGTCTATGAGAGGCTTGGCGACTTCGATGTCAGGTGCCACCTTTGCAGCCACAACTGCGTAATCAAGGAAGGACAAAGGGGAATTTGCGCCGTACGGGAAAACCGCCAGGGGACGCTTTATAGTCTTGTTTACGGTAAAATAATCTCATCTAATATCGACCCCATCGAAAAAAAACCCCTTTTCCATTTCCTGCCAGGATCGCACTCTTTGTCGATAGCAACTGTGGGGTGCAATTTTCGTTGCAAGCACTGCCAAAACTATGAGATTTCGCAATTTCCAAAAGAGCGGAAATTTGCAATACCCGGCAAAGACTTGTCGGCTGGCGACATCGTCGATGCTGCCGAAAAAAGCGGATGCGAGAGTATATCATACACATATACTGAGCCTACTATCTTTTATGAATTCGCCTACGACTGCGCGCGGATCGCCATGGAAAAGGGAATCAGCAATGTCTTTGTAAGCAACGGCTACACCGGACAGGAGGCGACTCGTCTCATCGCTCCTTATCTGAACGCAAATAACATCGACCTCAAGGGAAGCGACAAATTTTACAAGGAAATTTGCGGCGCAAAAGTCGCTCCCGTGAAGGAAACTATCAGACTCATGAAAGAATTAGGAGTGTGGGTTGAAGTAACAACACTCATAATCCCCGACCTCAACGACTCCGAGAAAGACCTGACGGATATAGCAGAGTTCATCTGCTCCGTCGATCCGGCTATGCCCTGGCACGTTAGCCAGTTCTACCCGACGTACAAACTTCTCGACAAACCGAGGACGCCATTGGAGAAACTGAGACGCGCTGTAGAAATCGGGCGTAAATCAGGACTGAAATTTATCTACGAGGGCAATGTCCCTGGAGGTGGAGGGGAAAATACGTTATGCCCTGTTTGCATGGAGGTTCTGATAACAAGGTTCGGCTACAGGATTCTCGAAAATAAAATCAAAGACAGCAAATGCCCAAAGTGCGGGACCCTGATTGAAGGCATTTGGAGCTGACAGGAACGCTGCTGTTCACCCCTCAAACTTAAGCATCATGATCACCGCGTCTTCAACAGGAGAAGTATAGTAATTCTTCCGGGTCCCGATGACCTCAAAGCCGAATTTCGAGTACATCTTCGTTGCGGGCTCATTGGAGCTCCTGACTTCAAGAAAAACAAACCGGCAGCCCTCTTCCCTAAGGCGCTCAATGCCTATTGAGACAAGTTTAGAGGCAAGGCCCAGTCTTCTGTACTCAGGATGGACGGCAATATCCAAAACATGCCCTTCATCAATTATCCAGCCACCGCATACATACCCAACGACCTGTCCTCCTTTTTTCGCAACTTTCATAAATGATCTGGGGTTTTTCATTTCGTTGAAAAAAGAAGCCTCGGACCACGGCGTCGAGAAGGACATTTTTTCGATTTCAATTATAGCGGCAAGATCGTCAGCCGCAAGGTCTTCGATGATAATATCCCGCCGGATATGATTCAACGCTTCCCCGACCATTTAACCTCAGCCTCGGATTTTCTGATGTAATAAGGCACCTGCGCCGAAGCATCGGCATAATCTCCATCCTTCGCCTTTTTAAGCCCGAGCATGGCCACATTGGCTGGTGAAGGCACCATTGCCTGGGGCGGCGCTATCAGGGCCCTTTCTTTCATGATATCCCTGATTTTTTCACTGTAGAGTGAAACCCCCTCGCCGGCAAAGAGGACAACCCCTTCCAGTGAACTCAGCAAATCATCCGGCCTTATCGAAGTCTCAGAAAGCATGCGGCGAAAGCCGGCTTCTTCCCATTTAAAGACAGCCGCATAAACCTCACCCCTTCTCGCATCGAGCATGAGACAGACCTGATGCGGGCAGAATGGAAAATTCCATGCAAAGGCCTCAAGCGTAGGTATGGTTACGATTTTTTTCCCGGTGGCGTAAGACAGCCCCTTGACCGTACTTAACCCTATCCTGAGGCCGGTAAAAGAGCCCGGCCCGATAGCGATCCCGAAGACGTCAATGTCCTGCAAAGTCAGCTCAGCCTGTTTCAGCACATTATCGACGGCCGTCATGAGCCTTTCGGAGTGGGTAGTTTTGACATTAAGCCTCGTTTCAGCCACGAGCCCTTTCTCGTCGTCAACCACGGCGACGCCCCCGAGCATCGTCGATGTTTCTACTGCCAGCACCCTCATAGTACGTCTATTATAATCAAACCGGTCAGCGTTCGTCGCTCCGGCTGACTCGACTATCCGATCTTCTCAGGTATCTCCGGGCAAAGACTGCCGATGCCAAAAGGCATATCAGCCCCCCTGCCATAACGGCATCAGCTGTACCGACCATATCAGCAGCAACACCCATGATTGCGTTTCCGACCGGCACAAGCCCAAGAAAAACGAACGAATAAACACTCATTACCCTTCCCCTCAGTTCATCAGGGACCGAGACCTGAATGAAACTGTTTGCGGAGGCCAGATAGCTTACCATGCCCCACCCGCCGACCGTTATCACTACAATGGATATCCAGAAAGTTTTCGATAGAGAAAAAACAAACAGGGCCGCTGAAAAGAAAAGCGCAGCGATCGACATAAATCTTGTTTTGTTTTCAATGTTTCCCATGACCGCAATTCCCAGGGCAGCAGTCAGCGCGCCAATCCCGGATGCGCCGACCAGAAAACCGAGACCTTGAGCCCCCCTATGGAATACCTCCGCAGCAAAGACAGGAAGCAGATTAATATAGGGAAGCCCCACTATGCTGAATATCCCGATCAGAATCATGGCGCGCTTGATCTCTTTCTTGCCGCCAATGAAACTTAAGCCCTTCGTGAAATCGCTGACAACCCCTTCAGACCTCCCGAGTATTTCCCCCCGCGCGTTAATTCTGGAAAGAGCAATAATGACCGCCAGAAAACTCGCTGCGTTAATGAAAAAACAGGCAGGCAGGCCAAGATACTCAATCGAAAGACCGGCGATCATAGGCCCTGTTATGCGCGCTCCGTTGAAGGCAGCCGAATTAAGCGCTATGGCGTTGACAACATGACCTTTGCCGACCATCTCTATCAGGAAGGATTGCCTTGTCGGCACATCGACTGCGTTGATAGTTCCAAGAAACGCCGCAAGCAGAGCCACCTCCCACACCTTTATAACACCCAGACTGGTAAGAATTCCCAGAACAAGGGCGGGGATAATCGACAGAGCCTGCGTAGCCAGCAGGATATTGCGTTTAGGGAACATGTCCGCAATCACACCTCCTAAAAGCGTAAACAGCAGAATCGGAAGCGCACCGGCTGCCGCAACTATCCCCAGATATAAAGGCGACTTCGTCAGGCTGTAGACAAGCCATCCCTGGGCGACCGACTGCATCCATGTGCCGGAGAGAGAGATTATCTGGCCGAACCAAAAGAGCCTGAAGTCCCTGTAACTCAAAGCCGAAAAACTTCTCGCATTAATCATGGTAATATTGTAACCCAAAAAGGAAAAGCATTCGGTTGCTAACAGACAGGGCATAATAAAAGCAGAAGTGAAGTCTTTTCAATGAAACCCGGGGCTCATTTTTGAAAAAAGCAGACCAGATTCTTATAATGAACTAGTATGCTGCTCTGGAGCGGGAGACAGGAACCCACTTTCCCGGAGTAACGATTTCTGAGTTCGAACAATTTTACTTTATTAAAGGGGTTGTCATGACAGAACAGATAAAGCCGTCTCTTAATTTCACGATAATCTGTGACGACATACGGCAGGAGATGGGCGGAAAATTGAGTCTGATGGGTCTTTTTGAAAACATATACTCTCCCACGTTTCCAGCCGTGCATCCTCGTATCGCCATCATTTCCGAGTGGTCGGCCGGGCAGGGAGAGTTCAAGATTCGCATGCGCATAGTCAGTCCCGACGGGAAGACCGTAATCAGGGAAACACAATCGAAGATGGGTCTTAATAGTGTTCATTACAGGCACCGCGACGTTTCCCTTCATCTTAATGTAGAGCTAAAAATTCCCGGCACCTATTGGGTTGAAAATTACCTTGATGACGAGTTGATAAACTCCATGCCGCTTAATGTAGTGCAGGTCAAGGAGCAGGCGGTCCATTAATGGATATTTTTTTAAAAATAGCGGAACAGAGGATCAAGGAGGCAATCGACAAAGGCGAGTTCAGGGAGCTCAAGAACGCTGGAAAGCCTCTCACATTCGAGGACGACACCTGGGTTCCCGAGGATCTGAGGGCTGCATACAGAGTGCTGAGAAATTCGGGATGCATTCCGCCTGAACTCGAGTTGAGGAAAGAGGTCCTGGGCCTTCGGGACCTTATAAATACCATCGACGACGATAAGGAAAGATTGCGAAAGATCAGAGAACTTAACTTCAAGCTTATGAAGCTGGAAGAACTGCGGAAGCGGCCACTGAACATTAACCATTTTCCTGAATACGAAGATAAAATACACCAGAAGCTTACTAAATTCTAAATCCCGTCTCACAATTACTTCTTACTAAATAAGCTGTCATTCTCGTTCTCCTCGGCGAATCCGCCTGTGTGCGGACAGGTAAAGCGCGCCTGCCTCCGGCAGGCGGGTCGAGAGTCATTCACCTCCCCCTTCCCCTCCTTGGTAAGGAGGGGAGAAAAGGGAGGTCCGGACAAGCCAGAATAACAGACCAGCGAGATAGAGAGACAATGCCTCCCTTTGGCAAAGGGAGGTCAGAAAGGATTTTTCAGGAATAGCTACAATATATGGTTAGAAAATCTCCCCTTTCCCCTCTTTGCTAAAGAGGGGAAAGGAAAGATTCTCGCCCTGGTCAGCATATATGCAGATTCGCCGGGGAGAACGAGTCGCCCGTGGAGACCGGGGAGAACAGATATTTTTTTCTGCATGTCCCTCTTTCTTAACAACATTAGTTGGTGAACGGGAATTGGATTTTAGTAGACAGGATTCAGTAGACAAGATTAAGCAGACAGGTTGTCAATGCCCGCCGGCTTCAATTATAATGAAACTTTGCGGAGAGGTGCCAGAGCGGTTGAATGGGACGGTCTCGAAAATCGTTGTGGGGGCAACTCCACCCAGGGTTCGAATCCCTGCCTCTCCGCCAGTATTTTGTTACTCTAATAAAGACGAGGCATAGTGATGGCATCCGTTCTGTCTGTGCAAAATCTTTTTTTCAGCTACGGTCCGGTTGAGGTGCTCTCGGATGTCTCCTTCGACGTCGAAAAAGGAGACTACATCGGGCTGGCCGGACCCAATGGAGCAGGTAAAACTACGCTTGTCAAAACTATTCTCGGGCTGTCAGAAAAATCCAAAGGAGCTATAAAACTGTTCGGCCGGGAACTGAAGTCTTTTGACGGATGGGACCGCATCGGCTATCTTTCCCAGAGGGTGACAGCCTTCAATCCTCTCTTCCCTGCTTCAGTAAAAGAAGTGGTCGGTTTGGGGCTGCTTTCTCAAAAAAAATTTCCTAAACGATTCACAGAGCCGGACTCGGTCAAGATCAGACAGTCGCTTGAGTTGATGGGTATCGCCGATTTAGGGGATAAACCGGTCAGCGACCTCTCCGGCGGACAGCAGCAGAGGGCCTTCCTTGCCCGGGCTTTGGTATCTGATCCCGAACTTCTCATCCTTGACGAGCCGGGAACAGCCCTTGACCAGCCGTCGCGCGAAGATTTCTTCGAGTTCATAAAGAAACTTAATCAGGACAAAGGGATCACAATTATACTCATTACCCATGATACTGCTCAGATCGGCCAATACGCCAACAAGCTTTTGTATGTGGACAAGAAGGTCGTCTTTTATGGAAGCTTTTCCGATTTCTGCAAGTCAACCGAAATGCACCAGTACTTCGGTCACTTCTCTCAACATCTGATTTGTCATCAGCACTCATAATCATGGGCTTCCTCTATTATCTTAATTATACTTTCATCCAGAGGGCGTATCTGGCGGGGTCATTTGTAGCCGCGCTATGTGCCATGCTCGGACTATTTTTGGTCCTGAGGAAATTATCCCTGATAGGCGACGGACTTTCTCATGTAAGTTTCGGAGCAATTGCGCTCGGATTATTTTTAGGTTTATATCCTTTCTATGTTGCGATTCCATTGGTTCTGGCGGCGTCTTTTTTCATCCTGAAATTGACCGAAAAAGCAAAAATGTATGGAGATGCCGCCATAGGAATCGTTTCATCCCTCAGCATTGCCGGCGGCGTCATCCTGGCCGGCATGTCAAAAGGCTTCAATGTTGATCTGTTCAGTTATCTTTTCGGGAATATCCTTTCTATCAGCAAACAAGAAGTATACTTATCGCTCGGTCTGTCGCTGGCGGTTCTGGCGCTGATTCTCCTGCTTTATAATGATCTGTTTTCAGCCACATTCGATGAAGAATATGCCAGGATTACCGGCATTAAGACAGGACGCATCAACATGATACTGACCTCTCTCACGGCAGTAACTGTCGTACTGGCGGTTAAAGTGGTGGGCGTTATGCTTGTTTCGGCCCTCCTTATAATGCCCGCTGTGACTGCTTTGCAGATTGCCAGACGGTTTAAAGCGGCGATGCTTATAGCAATATCCGTTGCGGTAATTTCGGTGCTGGGGGGGATCACTGTTTCCTTATTTTTGGACTTGCCGCCGGGTGCGACTATAGTTATGCTTAATGTCATAATATTTGCCGCCATTCTTTCTTCAAAAAGATATTTTTAATGCTGAGCCGAGATCGCTATAAGATTTTGCAGTCCGTTATTTTCGCAAAGAGAACAAAGATTGAAGCCACATTCATTACAAGGATTCTTATTTCTGCCGTCTGTTTAATTGCTGTCTTTCCCTTGGTGAGTTCCTGTCACCCTTCAGGCAGATCAGCGGATAAGCATCATAAAATGCGGGTAATCACAACGCTATTTCCCCTTTACGACATGGCCAAAAATATCGGATCTGACAGGGCAGAAGTGTCTTTACTCTTACCCCCTGGGGTAGAACCCCACTCATTTGAACCAAAGCCCGGCGACATTGTCAAAATCAATGAAGCCGATGTTTTTGTCTACACAGGCAGGTTCATGGAGCCATGGGCAGACGGGATCATAAAAGGGGCTTCAAATAAAAATCTCATTGTGGTTGATGCCAGCCGCGGCACAAAAATGATTTCCGCAAAGTCTTTCAACAAAGAGAAGAATCCGGTCTCTTCCGATCCGCACATATGGCTTGACTTCGACAACGCCAAAATCATGCTCGAAAATATCCTGGAAGCCTTCCATACGAAAGACAGCGCGGGCAGGAGTTTTTACGACCGGAAGGCCGCCGAATACAGCAACAAGCTTACCGAACTGGATTCTGCCTACAGAACCGCCCTTGCCTCTTGCAAAAATAAAGAAATCATTTATGCCGGACACTATGCCTTCGGTTATCTCGCCTCGCGATATGGGCTGAAATATATTGCCGCCCAGGGGGTATCCCCAGACGCCGAGCCGACAGCCGGGGATTTGGCGAAACTCGTGGAGCAGATCAGAAAAGACAATATCCAATATATTTTTTATGAAGAATTGGCCAGTCCAAAAATTGCTGAAACCGTCTCAGATGAAACTCACGCCAAAATGCTTCTGCTGAATGCCGCCCACAATTTGACCAGGGACCAGTTCGAAAAAGGGGTCTCTTTTTTTGATATCCTCAGGACGGACCTCGATAGCCTTAAGACCGGACTCGATTGCCGCTAGGCCTCATCTGACAGCCTGCTCATCTTCGCTCCTGAAAGAAACTCTTAAGAAGTAAAGCGCATTCATCCTCGCTTACGCCCGACGTTACATCAGTCCGATGATTTAACCTTGCATCATCCAAAATCCTGTAGAGACTGTCGACGCCGCCTGCCTTAGGGTCCCTGCAGCCATAAACAAGTCTCGCTATTCTTGCATTTACTATAGCGCCGGCACACATGATGCACGGCTCTTTAGTGACATAAAGCGTTGCGCCTGAGAGCCGCCAGCTGTCGGAATTTTTCGTGCCTTCTCTGAGGGCGATAATCTCAGCATGTGCCGAAGGGTCCCTGGTGCATTCCCTGAGGTTATGCGCACTGCTTATCACATTACCCGCTCTTACCAGAATAGCACCGACAGGGACCTCTCCGTCCTCAAACGCAGCCCTTGCCTCTTTAAGCGCGAGACTCATAAAAAATATGTCTTCGTCGGTATAATCTTTTGTCATCGGCAGTGAATTATATCATTTTGAAGCTATAGCACCGCCATCTCTTTAAAATTAGTGGAAGCAATAATTTCCTATAGGCCGCTTATTATCACTTAACCTTGCCCACATTATTCATAAACTGTTGAACGATAAGGCGGGATATAGTATTTTCGCTCATTCTCACTTCGCTCCGAGGCTTTTGCCTCATGATCCTTGAAAAATAATACTGTCGGCATATCGGCAAAAGAAACCGCTCAAATACCATACCCCGCCCTATTCTGTCCTGTGCATAAAATTAATGAATAATATTGGGTAGGCTATTAATATTTTTTTTTAATATTGCAGTTATGAAGAATTGGATTGTCTTTGAGCGGTTTCAATTTCTCGTGTTGCCCGCCGCAGGCGAGGCGAGAAATTGCCTCGGCACGCATCGAGAATGAGCGAAAAGATCTCCCCTCCTTTACCCGTAAATAATATTGGTTAAGAGAAATTTAAAATTTCTTCAACCGCAATGAA
Source organism: Candidatus Sulfobium mesophilum (assembly GCA_037916395.1). Lineage (GTDB taxonomy): Bacteria > Nitrospirota > Thermodesulfovibrionia > Thermodesulfovibrionales > UBA6898 > Sulfobium > Sulfobium mesophilum_A. The sequence goes on along the minus strand of JBAIXS010000381.1, from coordinate 3,003 downwards.
GACGTCTTTAATCTTCACTTCATCGAGACATCTTAGTTTCAAACACTGCCGTCGGTCCTTTTCTGAACAGGGAGAGCACGGGACGCCGGCTCTGACAATCGATACTCGCCTTCCCCAGGGACCCCAAACTTTAGGATCTGTCGGACCAAAAACGGCTACTGTTGGCGTTCCGAGTGCAGAGGCAAGATGGGTGATGCCGGAATCATTTCCTACATGAACAGATGCCGATTTCAAAAGCGGGGCGACATGAGAAACCGGCCTCCCGGCGATTGCTGACGCATCTATGCCGTTTGTGGATATGAACTTTTCCGATATCCTCTGAAGATCAGGGTCTTCAGCGGGCCCGAGTATGAAATAAAAATAAAACCTCCCTGTTCGGTCAAGCAATTCCATCAACTCGAGGAATCTGCCTAAAGGCCAGCACTTCTTCTGTCCGCCGCTTCCCGGATGAATAGTTATGATCTCTTTTCCAGGGTGATCAGCAGACAAGAAAGGCTTGGTCCTAAGAGGCGGAATTTCTCGCGCTCCGATCCCGAGTTGCACAAGCTGTTCTACCTGAAAGGCCGACATGTGCGCCACACATCCGTCAGACAAGCCGGTCGCTATAAAGAAACATTCCGGAATATGTTTCCGAAGATTTCCTTCAAAGACCTCCTCAGGCCTCTTCATGAAAATAAAGGCGTTATCGAAGCTACTCAGGAACTCAGAGGCCCTCTGAGATGTTGTATGAGGGACGAAGAGATCTGCAAAGAGTCCATTTTCGGTCGAAGAGACCTCATCTGCCAAAGAACTTTCGATAAGGATATCGGACATGTCTGTTCTCGATATGAGATGAAGGTGGGCCGTTGTTCCGCCGTTTTTAATGCAATACAGCGCAGGAAGAGAAAGGATTAAGTCTCCGAGAGAGCCCTGATGCCAGACAAGGGTCCTTGCCATAACAAGTCTTACTCAGACCGGATAAAAACTATTTTATTGCGAGCATTCTGTCGAGCGCCCTTTTCGCGGGGGTTCTGATATGCTCCGGCACCTTTATCATGTAAGTATTTTCCTGAAATGCCCTGAGGACGCTTTTCAACGTGGTTTTTTTCATATTTGGACATATCATGTCTTTTCTCAACGGATAAAACACTTTTTCGGGGTTTTCCCCGCGCAACCGGTGCATAAGTCCTATCTCGGTGCCAACGATAAACTCGCGCGCGGAAGAAGCTTTAGCGAACCTGAGCATGCCTGAGGTGCTTGTAACATGGTCAGCCTTTTCGAGGACTTCTATTCTGCATTCGGGGTGCGCCATCAGCAGCGCGTTGGGATGAGCGGCTCTGGCCGCTTCCACATCTTTCGTCGTAACTCTCTCGTGTATATTACAGTAACCGTCCCACGCAATCACCCTCTTTTTCGTGTTTCTCTGCGCCCACACCGAAAGGTTCTTATCGGGTATGCAGATGACCGCATCGCCGGGAAGAGACTCAACGACCTTAACGACATTTGCAGACGTACAGCATATATCGCTTTCAGCCTTGATGTCAGCAGTAGTATTTACATAAGCAACGACAGGCACCCCGGGATACTTCTTTTTGATGTCGCGCAGGGAGAACTCAGGCGGATAAACATATGGAGGCGGGTCATCAAAACCCGGAAAACTCGTTCTTACGGGCCTCGGTGCATCCACCTGAATCATATCAGCCATAGGACATAGCGCGGCGTGCTCCGGCAATAGGACTGTTTTGTCAGGGGACAGGATTGACGCGCTTTCGGCCATAAAGTTGACTCCGCAAAAAACTATCATATCACAGTCAATCGTGGATGCAGTTCTGGAAAGCTCTAAGGAATCGCCGACAAAATCGGCGATGTCCTGGACTTCATCCCTCTGATAATTATGCGCAAGGATAATCGCGCGTTTCTCTTCCTTTAACTTCAGAATCTGTTCCTGAAGAGCGGACATATCAGGGGACATCAAAACCTTACTTTGCCTGTTTTCGTGAGAGATGAATTTGTGAAAAGGACGGTACCGTCATCGAGTACGACTTTATAGATCCGCGCCGGTTCGGTAACGGGAATATTCTGTCCGATAGAATCTGAAAAGCTATAGTTGCTTTTACCCTTAACCAGGGAAATTATTTTCTTGACGTATTGCCTTGTCTCGGAGATCGGCGGGACATTCCTGTACTTCTCGACTGTCTTGGGTCCCGCATTGTAAGCAGCAAGAGCCAGAGTAAGATCGCCATTAAACTTCTCCAGAAGCTGCCTTAGATATTTCGTTCCGCCCTCGATGTTTTCTTCCGGGTTAAAGGGGTTGACGACATTCATGTCATACGCAGTAGAAGGCATCAGTTGCATAAGTCCCATCGCGCCTTTACTTGATACTGCCCGGTGGTTGCCATTGGACTCAGTCTTTATCACCGCGTTTATCAGCTCGGGTTCAATCTCATACTTGGCGGCGGCCTGCTTGACATAGCCGCTATAGTCCGCGTTCTTCACAGAAGAAGAGACGTTCTCTTCCGTCTTAGCCTGTTTTGTGCTGCCCTTATTCTCCTTGATAACCCTCTCGGTCTTCTTGCCGGCCGGCGCGTCTGTATAACAGACAACGCCGTTTTCATCAACGTACCTGTAAATATCTCCAAAAGCAGCAGAGGCATAAATAAGCAGGAAAAGAGCCGATGCAATTAAGGCACGCATAAAAAATGTTAACATTTAGATGCGCTACTGTCAATATTCACGGCAAAAAACTCCAATAATCTTGACAAGATGCGCTCTTTTATAGTATAAAATTACTTTCGGGCGGATAGCTCAGCTGGGAGAGCACAGCCCTTACAAGGCTGGGGTCACAGGTTCGATCCCTGTTCCGCCTACCACTCTACCCCGGGTGACACGGGGTGGGTTGAGCAAGTGAAATTTTCCAGCTTGTTACATTTCAGATGCAGTCCGCGGGGGCGGTAGTTCAGTTGGTTAGAACGCCGGCCTGTCACGTCGGAGGTCGCGGGTTCGAGCCCCGTCCGCCCCGCCATT
>JBAIXS010000380.1:0-5279 GCA_037916395.1 Candidatus Sulfobium mesophilum | reverse complement strand
TCCTCAACATCTACTTCCACGAGCTCAGGTTCGAGGCCGTTTGCGCGGATTTTTTCGATTGAGGAATCAAGGACCTCCATCCATTCGTCATATGTTTTCTCAAGTATGTGAGAGTCGGCCGCTGTTTTGAGTAGCAGAGGCCATTGGTCGCTTCGGTAAAAGCCGATTCCCAGCACCATTTTTTTCTTCATATGATATCCATCCGGAGTTATTTTTTCACATGCGGGACGACTAAAGCAACCGCGTTTTGTCTGCAAGAAAATATTTGAATGAAGCGATCTTAACGGTTATAGTGAAAATAAAGGGCCGCGGGCCCGAAGGACGGGAGGAAAAGATGTTTCATACTGCGGAGCCTAAGGATATTCTTGAGGGTAAAATTACCGATGTATATTTCGAGCGCACCGTAAAGATACTGAAGGCGAAGAACAATAATAAAAGGGTCAAGGCGGAGTTTATTGCGAAAAACCTTCCCGAAAATTGGCCATGGGCAGTTCTTGCAGGAGTTGAAGAGGCGTCATATCTGATGAAGAATCTTCCTGTTAAGGTCAGGTCGATGAGGGAAGGGGCGGTCTTTTATCCCTTTGAACCCGTAATGGAGATCGAGGGGACGTATCAGGACTTCTGCGTTTATGAAACAGCGCTCCTTGGGCTTATTTGCCAGGCGTCGGGCATCGCCACCAAGGCGGCAAGGTTTAAGAAATTAGCGGGAGACAGGCCGGTCATCAGCTTCGGCGCTAGAAGAATGCATCCGATACTTGCGCCCATGATCGAAAGAAACGCCTTCATCGGGGGATGCGACGGCGTATCGGTTCTTAAGTCCGGGGAAATTATAGGCGAGGACCCTATGGGCACCATGCCTCATGCGCTCATAATATGTTTCGGATCCACGGTCGAAGCGGTGAAGGCGTATGATGAGGTCCTCGGCCCTGAGGTAAAGCGCGTCGCGTTGATCGATACCTTCCTCGACGAGAAGTTCGAATGCCTAAACGTAGCCGAAGCGTTGGGTGAAAGGCTGTATGCCGTAAGGTTCGACACCCCTGCGTCGCGACGGGGAAACTTTTTCAGGATACTTGAGGAGGCGAGGTGGGAACTGAATTTAAGAGGGTTTTCACACGTGAAATTCTATGCCAGCGGCGGCATAAAGGAGCATGAAATTCCTCTCCTTAATCCGGTCGTGGATGGCTATGGCATTGGCACGTCTATCAGCAACGCGCCTGTCATAGACTTTGCGATGGACATTATGGAAGTTGAGGGTGTTCCCCTGGCTAAGCGGGGGAAGTGGTCAGGGAGTAAGAGGGTGATTAAATGCCAGGGCTGCGGGACAAGGAAGATACTTCCGCAAAGGGAAAGTCCGCAGGTCTGTACCTGCGGAGAAACTTTTGAGGACATACTTGTGCCTCTTCTTGACAACGGCACGCAAATGATGGAGTCCGACCCTCCTGCGGCGATCAGAAGGCGGGTCATGGAGGAAGTGAATGGTCTCGCTTTGGAGTGAATTCAAAAAAGGCCCGATTGACCGAGGCGAAGTTGCAAGTTTATTGCTCCGTCTTTTATTGTAATTTTATGCGGGTATTCCGCTACTGTGCGGGAAATTTAAGCCTGTGACTGAAGTCCGAAAGATGACTGTTTGGAACCATTGAAAGTCTGCGAGATATTCACAAGCATACAGGGCGAATCGACATACGCCGGCCTTCCCTGCACTTTCATAAGGCTCGCCGGATGTAACCTCAGGTGCCTTTACTGCGACACGAAATACTCATACGATGAAGGCACAGAGATGTCTCCCGGGGATATCATCAGTCGTGTGAAGGCTGCCGGGATATCTCTCCTTGAGATTACCGGCGGGGAACCACTTTTACAGAAGCAGGACACCCTCGCTCTGGTAAAGGATCTGCTCGATGATGGCTACAAAGTACTGATCGAGACGAACGGTTCGCTGAGTATTTGCGACATAGATGAACGGTCGGTAATCATCCTGGATGTGAAGACGCCTGGAAGCGGCATGGGTGATCATATGGATTTCTCCAATTTCGACTGCCTGAAGCCGTCCGATGAGGTCAAATTCGTCGTCTGCAACCGGGATGATTATGACTGGGCAAAGGATACTATGGCGAAGTTCGGGCTAACGGAGAAGGCGAAGGTGCTTTTTTCTCCGGCAGTTGGAATGATCCAACCGGCGGAACTTGCCGGATGGATTATCCATGACAAGCTCGATGTACGGTTTAATTTACAGATACATAAATACATCTTTGGTCCCGACGAGCGGGGAGTCTAGAATGCCTGCTACCTGCTGTCCGGAATACGGCGGATGTCCCTGAATTTCGAAATTGCTGCGGTTTGTTTTAGCATAAATGTGTACGGTTTATATGACAGGGGGTACGTATGAAGAAGATTCTGGTTGCACATGACGGCTCGGACCATGCCGACAGGGCACTGCTGGAGGCGGCAGAATTGGCGAGAATTTCATCTGCCTCGCTGACGGTAATCTCGGTCGTCCCAAATCTCTGTTTCAGTGAAATCGGTATAGACTGTGATACCGTCGCCCGGCTTTACAGGGCGGAGATCGAAGGCGCGATGGAGGGCGTTAAGGCGATGCTTTCGGAAAAGGGAATTCCAGCCGAGACGATGGTACTTGAAGGAAATCCCGCCGATGTTATCTGCGATCACGCAGGAGGGATGGGTTTTGATCTGGTCGTAATCGGCTCACGCGGCAAGCAGGCCACGGAGAGGACGATCTTAGGCAGTGTATCGTCCAGGGTCGCAGCCTGTGCGCCGTGCTCGGTGCTCGTTGTCAGATAAAAGAAAGGGAGGTTAAACATGAAACTTCTTTTTTACATGCGGATCATCTTTTTTTTCGGCCTGGCTCTCCTGTTTTCGACTGACAATTTGTTTGCTGAAAAACCGTTGGACATCAAGCCGGCCGCAGAAAAGGCTCCCCCCACTGAGAAAAGTTTCGGCTCAAAGGGCACTGTTACCATAGAGGTTGATAAGACATCTTTGGACAACGGCGGTACGATCACGGTTTCAGGCACCGCGCCGGCGGGAAGGCCAGTATTTCTTGAAGTCTGGGCGGACACGAAGGTGCGGGCCTCCAGGTTTGACGCAGAAGTTGACAAGGATACCGGAAAAAGGCCCTACGTCCTTTATATGACCCAGGATATGCCTTCGTATTACAAGATATTTTTGCCGAAGGACCAGAAGGATAACCTGGAGAAGATAAAAAAAGAAAAGAGCAAATGGAGTTTTTCAAAGGCGCTGAAAGATCTGGGCGCAGAGGCCGTTTATTCTGTACCCGCAGGAATAAAAATTGACAAATATCAGGCAACACTAATGGGAAGTATTATCGGTTCTCGGGGGGAACTGCTTCCAGCGATGGATGAAAAGGAAAACAGGAAGCGCTCTATGCAGCTTGTGAAGGCCAGGTTCAGGTCGCCCGATAAGGTGCTGAGCGCCGACGTTGAAGTGAAGCCCGATGGCTCTTATAAGGCGGTGCTGAATATCAGAAAGGGGCTTGCTCCCGGAAGGTACAATATCGTAGCGGCGGTTGACAAGCACTTAACGAGTCAGCCGGTCGTCGTGGAAAATAATATCAGCTTTCCAAATGTCTTTCTTTCAAACGCCGGAACCAGCATCAATCTCTTCGGTCCTTTCCTCCTTACTCTGGCAATAGCGATATTCGGTGTGCTAATGGGAGCCGGCGGCGGGTTTATCATGAACCCCCTGCTGGTTTCGATCTGGCCGCTGCCGCACACCGTTGTCGCGGGCACTGTAATGCCGACAGTCCTTTTTTCACAGGGCAGCGGAATCTACAATTATTCGAAGATAAAATTTATAAGCTGGAAGCTGGGCGTCTCAGTCGGCCTTGCTATGGTGGCGGGCGGGTTCATTGGCCCGAAGCTTACAGAGATGATAACGCTTGAGCAGTTCAAGTTCGTGTTCGGATGGATATTAATAGTGCTTGCAGCGCTGATGTTCTGGCAGACGACCCCGGGATACATCGCCAAGAACAAGAAGGAGCAGGCGATTCTGAAAGAATTCAAGAAAAAGGCCGAAGAGGCCGCAGTCAGGAAGGCCTAGAAAGGAGAGAGAAATGACAGTAGAGTTCTGGGGACATGAATTTAAGATAAATATTGCGCTGGGATGTCTTGGAGGCTTTTTGATAGCGGTGGTTTCCTCGATGTTTGGCTTCGGAGGCGGTCCTTTCATGGTCCCGCTCATGACCGTCGGGCTCGGGCTTCCGATGTATGTCGTAGTGGGCAGTTCGCTCCTTGCAATCTTTTTCAACACCCTCATGGGTACGACACGGCACTATATGTTCGGGAACTTCGATATGACATTCTTTCTTATCATGTTTCCGGCGGCGATACTCGGGGGCTTCATCGCCCCCCAGATCGCAAAGCGCGTCAGTCCCCTCGTTGTAAAAAGAATAGCTGTGGCGGGCCTTCTGATTTTGGCTCTTAACCTTCTGGGAGTATATTAATTTCATATCGGAGAAATGACCATGATAGATACGTCTTTACTGCTGAATGATGTCGAATTTGCCAAGGCTATGCTTCAGAAGAAGGAACTGGGCAATGCTGACCTCGTATTTGCCCTCCGCAACCTTCTCAGGATGAAGTATTACCCGGTTGCTGTCAAGTTTTTCTATTCAGATGATGAACTGTCCGATTTCAAGAAACAAGCCTCTTACAAAGTCGGCGCGCATGCGTTTACCTTCTGCCATTACCTTGCCGCATCAAGGCAAAGAGGAGATACCCTTCTCGGCACGGTCAAGGACCTGGGGTGTTCAAACGCGAAATTTGTCTGGGGGTGGAAGGAATTCGATGAGGGCGAAGTGAAAAGTCACCTAAAATATGCAAAGGACATGGCCCAGGCCGAACGGTTTGTAAAGACAAAGAAGAGACTTCCCGGCGGATTGCTTGCCTTCGCTACATCACCGCTTCACAAGACGCCCTTCAAACCCGATGTCATCCATGGGATGAGCGATGTGCTCCAGGCTTATCACCTCGGAAACGACTGGTGCGCTGCAATGGACATTCACCCATTCGAGATGACAATGACCATGAACAGCTCCGCCTGCCACGGTGTTGCGGCGGCGTACCTTACAAATAAGCCTAACATTACCCCCATGTGCAGCGGAAGTTACACAGCGGGGAAGACTGAGCAGGGAGAGATAAACTGGATATGGCCGGGCGATCAGCTCGGACCGACTGTCAGATGGATGCTCGAAAGGACTGTGAGGGACAAAGGCACATCTTTTCCACGCACCGGAGAGACCT
>JBAIXS010000379.1:0-5248 GCA_037916395.1 Candidatus Sulfobium mesophilum | reverse complement strand
AACGTACAGCATATCCATCCATTGCAGAGGAATGGTAAAAAGGCGAGGAGAGCTTGGCGAAAACAGCCCCGGCTGTTATTCTGCCAAGGGAATCCGCTGCGGGCACCGATTCGCCGCCGAGAGGTCCTACCCCCTCCGAGGCTATTTTGTCAGCCCACAGTTTCAGGGCCTCGGCCAACGGTGTGTTTTCGAGATATATACCTTTCCTCATTCATTTCCTTTGCTTAAATGAAAAAACTGTTTGTATTATCGATGATTATCGCCTTTAAATCAACGAACCCGACAAGAAATCAGCTTAAAATCAATTCAATATCTTCTGAATCCAATGCGCGTTAAATTGAGAATGCGGAGACACGCTCAAAAAAAAATTTATAATGTCGCAATTTGGTCGTTTAGATGTTAGATCCTCTTTTTTGAACAATATTGCTGATTGGGTAATAAATGACTTACAAAGGTGGCGCAGATAAATTTTTTTTCGCATGTCTCCGCTTCACTGAAATGTACCTGTCGTGTATAGCTTTAGTGAAGTTGAGGATTTCCAAAATCTTTTTTCTAACTCGTGCGGGGATGCATTCGAACGGTTTCAGCGGCGCATTGCCCTGTGGCAGGTGCGCCGGTGCCTCGGAACGAAGTGAGAATGAGAGAGAATGCCGTCTCCGCACAAATGGCGGTTTTATTGACAGTAAATTGGGGCTACTTCATGTGTGAAATACGAGAAGGTTATCCGACTAAAATGCGGTAAATCTCACGGTATCTCTCAATCGCCTTTTCGACGATATCCGCCGGCAGGACTGGTCCGGGGTAGGTCTGGTCCCAATCGAGCGATAAAAGATAGTCCCTGATAATTTGCTTATCATAGCTGTCCTGGCCCTTCCCCGGCTCGTAGGTCTTCATCGACCAAAAGCGGGAAGAATCAGGAGTAAGAATTTCGTCTATTAGTATGAGCTTTCCTTCGTACATGCCGAATTCAAATTTGGTGTCTGCTATGATAATTCCCTTATCCTCGGCCATGTCCCTGGCTTTCGCATAAATCCTGAGGCTCGCGTCTTTCAGTTTTGCTGCCTTATCATCTCCGACGATGCTTCGCATCTGCCCAAAACTTATGTTTATGTCGTGCCCTTCTTCGGCCTTTGTGCTTGGCGTAAATATCGGTTCTGACAGCCGCGAAGACTCCACCAGACCGGCAGGAAGCTCAAGGCCGCATACTGTGCCCTTTGATTTGTATTCCTTCCAGCCCGACCCTGAAAGATAACCTCTGACAATGCATTCGACCGGCATTGGGGCGGCCTTCTTTACAAGCATGCTCCTTCCCTCAAGTTCATCCCGATATTTATGCAATGAGGCAGGATAATCTTTTACATCGGTGGCAACTATATGGTTTTCGATTATGTCCTTCATGCGGTCGAACCAATAAAGGGATATCTGCGTCAGCACCTTGCCTTTGCCGGCAATGCCGTTTGGCAGCACCACATCAAAGGCGGATATGCGGTCGGTGGCAATGATGAGAAGGTGCTCCCCGACTTCATAAACATCCCTGACCTTGCCCCTTCTGAGAAGTTTTATATCCGGCAGGTTCGTCTCTACGACTACTTTTTCCATTAGTATCCTCTTGGCCCTCACAAGCTATAAATTTAACAAAAAATATTTTAAAGCAAAGTCGCTGGATTCCCCGATTAAGTCGGGGAATGACAAACTACCCTCTCTGAAGAGCCATAATATTTGATATAAAATTATTCCTCATAAGGCGTGATATAGTATTCGAACAGTTTCTTTTGCCGATATTCCTGAAGTAAAGTTCTCTCATATCAGGAGGCAAAAGCCTCGGAGGTCCCGAAGGCATTCGGGACCGAGAATGAGAGAGAATACTATATGACGCCTTTTCTGTCATTGTTCATATGAAGGTCAACCAAGCTTCTTTTTAAGCAGTTCGTTCAGCATCTGCGGGTTCGCCTTCCCCTTTGTCGCCTTCATCACCTGGCCGACAAAAAACCCCAGGAGTTTCTCATCGCCGGCCCTGAATCTCTCAACCTCCTTTGAATGCTTTGCGATCACTTCGTCGACCATCTTTTCAATCGCGGATTCATCGCTTATCTGTACAAGGCCTTTTTCCCTGACAATTTCCTCCGCGTTTTTCCCGCTTCGGTACATTTCTTCAAAAACCGTCTTTGCTATCTTTCCGCTGATAGTCCCTTTGTCAACAAGCTTAAGCATCTCGGCCAGCTGAGAGGGTTTAAGAGGACATTCTTCTATAAATTTATTCTCCTCGTTCAAAAGCCTCATGAGGTCGCCCATCATCCAGTTAGAAACAGCCTTCGGCTGGCCGCCGGCCCTTATCGCATCCTCGAACCACTCGGCAACCCCTTTCTCGGAAGTCAGGAGGTCGGCATCATATTCGGGGATACCATATTCCGCTACGAAACGGCCTCTTCTGGCGTCAGGTAATTCGGGAAGCCCTGCCATTATCTGATCAATCCAGCTTCGCTCAGGTATAATCGGCACAAGATCCGGCTCCGGGAAATACCTGTAGTCATGGGCTTCTTCTTTTGAGCGCATCGACTCAGTAATCCCTTTAGCAGAATCCCAGAGTCTCGTCTCCTGTATGACCTTCCCGCCTTCCTCTATAACCTTAATCTGCCTCTTTATCTCGTAATCGACAGCCTTTTCTACAAACCTGAAGGAATTGATATTCTTCACCTCTGCCCGGGTGCCGAATTCCTTCTGCCCGGCAGGTCTTACTGATACGTTTGCATCACAGCGCAGGGAGCCCTGTTCCATGTTTCCGTCGCATACTCCCAGGTATCGCAGGATAGCTCTGAGTTTCCTCATATATTCAGAGGCCTCCTTGGGACTCCGGATGTCAGGCTCAGAAACTATCTCCATCAGGGGCACGCCTGTCCTGTTAAGGTCCACAAGGCTGTAATTGCCGCCTCCTTCATGGATATTTTTGCCAGCGTCCTCCTCCATATGTATCCTGGTTATGCCTATCCTTCTGATTTCGCCTTCCACTACGATCTCGATAAAGCCGTGCTCACAGATCGGATTCTCATACTGGCTGATCTGATATCCCTTGGGAAGATCGGGATAGAAATAATTCTTACGTGCAAACCTGCTATAGGAGGATATAGTACAGTTCGTAGCAAGCCCGGTCCTTATGGCAAATTCAAGCGCCTTTTTATTAAGCACAGGCAGAACGCCAGGCATGCCTATGCAGACCTCGCAGGTCTGAGTGTTCGGCTCCGAGCCGAACTTTGTAGAGCAGCCGCAGAACACCTTCGTGTCCGTAAGCATCTGCGCATGAACCTCAAGACCTATTACCGCTTCGTATTTCACAGCGCCGGTTTCCTCCTGTGCCAGTCCGTCGACTGCTCGTAGGCGTAAGCTGCCGTCAGAAGAGTATCTTCATCGAAATGGTTTCCAATAAGCTGAAGTCCTGCCGGCAGGTTGGCTGACGTAAAACCGCATGGGATGGAGATCGCAGGCACCCCGGCTAGATTCACCGATATCGTAAAGATATCTGCAAGGTACATCTGAAGAGGGTCGTCCGTCTTTTCACCCACCCTGAAGGCAGCCGTGGGAGAAGTGGGGGTCACCAGGATATCCGCCTCTTTAAACGCGTTTTCGAAATCGTTTTTGATGAGAGTCCTTACCTGCTGGGCCTTTTTATAATAGGCGTCATAGTATCCGGAAGAGAGGGCGTATGTACCGAGCATTATCCTTCTCTTTACCTCGGCGCCGAACCCCAGGGCCCTTGAATTCATGTACATATCGAGCAGGTCCCTGCCTTCTGCCCTGAATCCGTATTTTACACCGTCATAGCGGGCAAGGTTCGAACTTGCCTCGGAAGTGGCAAGAACATAATAGGTCGCTACAGCATATCCCGTATGCGGCAGAGAAACCTCGACTGGTAAAGCGCCGAGCGACTCTAATTTCCTTATCGCTTTCCTCACCGCGTTTTCGACCTCGGGATCAAGCCCTTCTATGAAATACTCCTTTGGTATGCCGATCTTCAGCCCCTTTATTTCTTTCCCTATTCCCGAGGTAAAGTCAGGCACAGCCACAGGCGCTGACGTAGAATCCCGGAAGTCTCTGCCGGATATAATATTCATGAGTATCGCAGAGTCCATCACATTTTTTGTAATGGGACCTATCTGATCCAGCGACGAGGCAAATGCGACAAGACCGTAGCGTGAAACCCTGCCGTAAGTCGGCTTCAGACCTACTACGCCGCATAGCGAAGCAGGCTGTCTTATTGATCCACCCGTGTCAGAACCAAGGGCCGCTGCGCACTCATCCGCGGCAACGGCAGCTGCAGAGCCGCCGCTCGACCCTCCCGGAATCCTGTCGGTGTCCCAGGGGTTCCTGGTCGTATGAAATCCTGAATTCTCCGTAGAAGACCCCATAGCAAACTCATCGAGGTTCGTCTTTCCGGTAAGCACATATCCTCTTTCCCGCAACTTTGACGTAACCGTGCTTTCATAAGGAGGCACGAAGTTCTTGAGGATCTTTGACGAGCAGGTAGTGGTTATTCCCCTTGTGCACATGTTGTCCTTGATCGCAATAGGGATTCCCGAAAGCGTTCTTCCCCTTCCACCAGCCATCTCTTTGTCGGCAGCGCGGGCCATTTCAAAAGCCTCTTCTTTCGTCAGCGTGACATAGGCTTTGATCTTGTCTTCAACGGCGTCTATTCTTCCATAGACCGCAGAGATGACTTCCGCAGCCGAGACCTCTTTCTTTTCGAGCATCCTCTGAAGGTCATGGATTCCCAGATTGTATAGCTCCAAACAGCCTCCGAAAAATTAAGATTTAAGAGTTTAGCACTGGCAGAACGGCGTTTGCAATATTTCATCTTCAGCCATCTTAAATATCGCTTGGAGAACCAGCGGGCATTGTCATTCTGGCTTGTCCAGAATCTTTCTTTACGATTCCGGAAGGATTCCCGACAAGCGGGAATGACACATAGTTACAGCCATTCTATCGGTTACGCTTCTTGGAGCAATCAAGAAGGGTAACTGGGGCTTGGGGCAAAGCCCCATACACAAAGAAGTTGAACAAATCCTTGTTCCTCACTTTTTCTTATTAAAATCGATACGGACTATATTATCGGCCGCCGATTTGGTCTGTTTGCCTGCAGGTTTCGATTTCGGCTTTTCCGGCATTACTTCGTCTCCTGACGACGATGAAACTGAAAAATGTGCCGAGAGTTCCGGCGAAAATATAGATACGATCGACTTCAACGGGATAAAACACT
>JBAIXS010000378.1:0-9271 GCA_037916395.1 Candidatus Sulfobium mesophilum | reverse complement strand
TGTCGGGAAGTCAGGTCCTTTAATCGCCGTCATTATTTTTTCGACAGGTATCTCGGGTTGTTCCAAGAGCATGATAAGCCCGTCAATAACCTCGCCGAGGTTATGAGGCGGTATGTTTGTGGCCATGCCGACCGCGATGCCGGCAGCGCCGTTTATTATAAGGTTCGGTATCTTAGAAGGGAGCACCTTGGGTTCCTCAGTCGTCTCATCAAAGTTTGGCAGGAAGTCCACTGTCTCCTTATCTATATCGGCAAGCATCTCCTCTGCGATCTTTGCCAGTCTCGCCTCTGTATACCTGTAGGCTGCCGCGGGGTCGCCGTCTATGGACCCGAAATTGCCCTGGCCGTCGACCAGTGTGTATCTCATATTAAAATCCTGAGCCAGGCGGACCATCGCGTCATAGACAGCGCTGTCGCCATGAGGGTGATATTTTTTAAGTACTTCACCGACCACGCCGGCGCTTTTGGAATATTTTCTCCCGGGGAGGAGGCCTTCTCTGAACATAGCGTAGAGAATCCTTCTCTGCACGGGCTTAAGCCCGTCCCTGACCTCAGGAAGCGCCCTGCCTATGATCACGCTCATCGCGTAATCAAGGTAGCTCACCTTCATTTCTTCTTCGATATTTACGGGTAATTTTGCCATCTGAATGCCCTTCCCTCCCTATGAATCCCGATATTTTACCATATATTACCTGTCCATTTCCGCATTCTTCACTGTGAATCAACGGCTTTTCACCAACAAAGGCGGCAATAGAAAAAAAGCCATTTGAACATGTAATAGTGATTCTCCTCACATATTTGCCAATTAATAGAGAAATACAATAAAATCAAGGCGTACAGTAACTAGTGGAAGCGACCGGCAAGGAGGAAATTCGCATCAGATGAACCTGACGCTCAGACAGCAGATATTTCTTGGATATCTCGTGATGGTGCTGTTTACGCTCATTGTCGGCGCCTACGCAATCTGGGGCCTCAAGGAACTGAATCAGCTAACGGCCGATATCATCTTCTCCGACCTCAACATTGGAGAAAAGATAATAAAACTGAATGATTGCGCGCTGGCTCAGGACCTTTACGAAAAGCGGTTCCTGACGCTGCAGCAGGCCGATGCAGAAAATCTTTTCTGGAGCAGGTCCAGGGAGTTTAAAACACTTCTTTCCGATATCGGCTCTGTCGAATCGTCGCTGAAGGCGTCTGTTGACAACCTCAACGCCCTTCATGACAGCTATAATCAGCAGGCTGCTAAAGAGATATCATTCGTCAAATCTGGAAATAGAGGCGAGGCTGAAGAAATGTCGGCCTCGGCCCTCAAGCCGGGGCTCGACAAGATTCTTCAGCAGATAAGAGATATCGACTTAAAGATCAAGGCGCAACAGAACCAACATATCAGCAAAGCGGGCTCGCTGGGAGAGAAAGCGCTCATGATAATGATAGTCCTGAGCGGCGGGGCCTTTGTCTTCGGTATTCTCTTTGCCACTTTGCTCACGAGCCACCTGACTACGGCAATAAACGGGCTTAAGGCCGCTACCCATTCTATCCGAAGCGGTAATTTTGACAATCTGCCGGAGATAAAGGGGGCCGACGAACTTGCTGATTTGGCGATTTCATTTAAGGAGATGTCAGCGCGGCTGAAGGAACTGGAGGCGATGAACCTGGATGCCAATCCGCTTACGAAACTGCCGGGTAATCTGGCTATCGAGAAGGAGCTTCTGACCCGGCTTAATGATACCGAGAAGTTCTCCTTCTGTCTCGTCGACCTGGATAATTTTAAGGCCTTTAACGACCGGTACGGCTATGCAAGAGGCAGCGATATCATCAAATGGCTCGGTGAGTCGCTGGCCAGGATCAGGAAAGATTATGGGACGCCTTATGATTTTCTTGGGCACATTGGCGGGGATGACTTTGTCATTATCTGCTCCCCGGACGTTGTTCCGGCGATCTGTAATAAAATTATCGAGGAATTCGACAAGGGCATCGTTGAGTTCTACGATCCTGAAGATTTGAAGAAGGGCTTTATAGTTTCGGTTGACAGAAACGATAACCCGGCGATATTCGGAATAATGACTGTCTCAATAGCGGTGGTAAACACTGATCGTACTGTTATAAGAGAACCAAAGGAAGTTGCGCTGAAAGTTACCGAACTTAAGCAGTACGCAAAAACTTTTGCTAAAAGCCTTTATATAATGGACCGAAGAAGATCAAGATAGATTTCAGCCTCATTCAGTCACCTCCTTCATATTTCCCACCATAACGAGAACATAACCCTTTGTATCGAGATATTTTTTTGCAACCCTCAGCACGTCCTCTTTCGTAACGGACTCGATAAGCCTCTTATAACGGTCTATGTAGTCGAGCCCCAATTCGTAAAACTCCACAGGGATCAGGAAGTTTGCCATCTTTTTAGTCGAATCAATCCGCAGGGGAAAGCTTCCGGTCAGGTAAGATTTAGCGTCGCTCAGTTCCTTGTCGGTTACAGGCTCGGTGCGGATTCTTTCCATCTCCTTTAATATTTCCTCTACGGCGACCCCGGCAGTGCGGTTTTTTGTCTGAAGGCCTGCCTGAAAACTTCCCCCATATTTGTTGGCAGAGAAAAAACTGTGCACGTCGTAAGAAAGACCCTTATTGTCGCGTATATCGTCCATCAGACGGGATGCAAATCCGCCTCCTCCAAGGATGTAATTCATGACAGTTACGGCGTAATAATCCGGGTTCCCCCTGTTGATACCGAGATTACCGAGGATGATATTGGTCTGAGTGAGGTCTTTGTCAATCTTAATGACTCTGGGGGCGGCTGCTGGCTGGGGCTTCGGAAGAGGTCTTTCGGCTATGCCCTTCCTGGCCCATCCCTTAAAATATTTGTCGAGTAGCGACTGAAGCTCCTTTTTCGTGATGTCGCCAACAACCGACAGGATTGAGTTGTTAGGCGCGTAATATTCCCTGTGGAAACCGATAATGTCGTCGCGGGTAATCACATCCAGTGATTCTTCAGTCCCCTCTACCGGTCTTCCGTAAGGATGATCTCCGAATACGGCTTTCCTGAAGGCCTTTGAAGCGACAACGCCAGGCTCCTCTTTTTGCTGACGGATTGAGCTTTTAATTATAGTCTTTCTCCTTTTTATCTCATCATCTCTGAAGGCCGGGTTAAGGACTATGTCTGAAAGAAGGTCAAAACCAAGTTCCACATCTTTTTTGAGGACGGAAAGGGTGACAGCAATATAGTCCTCGCCGCCCGAGGTGGCAAGTTCTCCTCCCACGAATTCAATCTGGTCGCTGATCTCTCTGGAAGAGCGCTTCGCTGTCCCCTCGTTGAGCATGTCTGCTGTGAGGTTTGCAAGGCCTGCCTTTTCCGGGGGTTCTGTAACACTGCCTGCCCTGACAGCAAGCACTACTCTGACGATGGGCAGGGCCTTTTGTTCCGAATGAAGAAGGATAAGCCCGTTGGGCAGAACTTCTCTATCGGCCATGACGCCGGCAGATGCCCAGGCCGGGCTGAAAAAAATAAAAAACACAAAGAACAGGGAGATCAAGGTAATGAGTTTTTCTGTATTGTTATAAAGCCGGCAACCATATATATAAAACATGTCATGCTCCGGCTTGATCGGGGCATCCAGTTCCTTATGGATTCCCTCGCCACCGGCGAGTCGCCGAGGAGACCGGTAAAGCCGGGGAATGACGGCTTTAAGGTTTATATTCTCCGCAGTAATAATTTTCATTTTTCTCTGTTTCCCACGGGGATAAGAATACCGGCCGTTCTCCTGTCTTCGGTGAGATATTTTTCTGCCACGCGCTTCACATCACCCGGTGTCACTTTTCTTATGCCGGCCAGGTATTTGTCGATAAGCCTCCATCCGCCAATCATCTCGAAAGTGCCGATCGTCCTGGCTTGTATGTAATTGGAGTCCTGCTCCATGATAAATGAGGCCTCGATCTGGTTTTTTGCCTTCTGGACCTCGCGTTCAGATGGCTCGGATTTCTTTATCTTTTCAAACTCGGCAAGGAGCGCATTTTCCACATCTTCAATCTTCCGGCCGTGGGAGGCTGTAGCGCCGGCATAAAAAAGAAAAGGGTCACGATGCATCCCCTCAAAGCTTGCCCAGGCGGAAAGAGCGAGCTGCTTTTCGTATACCAGAGAATTGTAAAGACGGGAACTCTTTCCTCCGGAAAGGATGCCGGCCAGCACTTCAAGCGCAAAGCCGTCTTCGTCATTGATAGAGGGCGTCTTGTACACGGAAAGGATGTATGGCAATTCAGCCTCCTTCTTTACATACACCCTTTTTTCCCCATATTGCCTGTCCTCCGCGGCCTTTGTCTCCTTTATGGCTGGTCCTTTTTCTATCTTTCCGAAAGATGATTTTATCTTAGAGAGTATGTCCATAGGATCGACGTCGCCCACTACAATGATCGCGGCATTATTCGGGACATAATAAGAATTATAGTGGGCAATCAGGTCAGCCGGATCCAGGGTTTTAAGGTCTGACATCCATCCGATAACAGGCCAGCGGTAGGGATGGTCCTTGAATGCGGCCGCCAAAACCTCTTCATGAACCAGGTTCTGCGGATCATCTTCATAGCGCAATCGACGCTCTTCCATGACGACATCTCTTTCGGACAGGACGGATGCCGGCGTGAGGGCAAGGTTGCGCATCCTGTCGGCCTCCATTTCGACAGGCAAGCCGATACGGTCGGATGCGAGGAGTTCGAAATACGCCGTATACTCACGCGTCGTAAAAGCGTTGTCCGTCCCCCCGGCTCTCTGTATAGTCTGAGAAAAAGTTTTAGGTCCCGACTTGTACGTGCCCTTAAACATCATATGCTCAAGGAGATGGCTGAGACCGGTTTTCCCGATTTTCTCGTTTACCGAGCCGACACGGTACCACACCTGAAAAGTCGCGGTCGGGGCCTTATGGTTTTCAACGATGAGTACCTTCAGACCGTTTTCAAGAGTGTATTCCCTGACATCAACCGCGTCAGCCGGCAAAGGAGAAAGGATAATAATCCAAAGTAAGATCAGCATTCGTAAATTCATGCATTATATATTAAGCTTTTTCGGAAGGCCCTACAACTTTTTACTTCCTGTCCCGCCTTTGTTGCCGGAACGTGGCTGTTAGCGTAAAATAATTCAGACATGAATATTGAAGGTCTCAGAAAAATTGGAAAGCGCCTTATAAAGGAGATGCCATGCCTTAGGGAATCCGCCGGCGTAAAGATCCCGCTTGGCATCGGCGCCGGTGGCGACAAGACTTTCGGAATAGATAAGAAAGCCGAAGAGATAGTTTTAACAGGCCTCGAAGAGCTTAAGGAACCGATAACCCTGATATCCGAGGAACTCGGCATCATGGAACTTAACGGCGGCGGGACAAAAGTCATTATGGATCCTGTCGACGGCAGCAGGAATGCAATAGCCGGGATACCCGTCTACTGTACTTCTATCGCAGTCTCAGCAGGCGAAAATCTTGGCGGGGTTATTCTTTCCTACGTCGTTGACCTTGTCCGCGGAGATGAGTTCTGGGCTGAAAAAGGCGGAGGGGCGTTTCTAAACGGCCATAGGCTTCATGCCCAAATAGATAATGAGTTGTATCTGGCCGCATACGAGGCGCAATCTCCCGGCCGGGATATCCCGGCTATCATGCCGCTTCTTTCCCGCGCGAGAAAGACGAGGTGCCTGGGGTCTACCGCCCTTGACCTTGCCTATCTTGCTTCAGGTGCGATCAGCGTCTTCGCCTGCCCCTCTTCTTCGAGGAGCTTCGATTTTGCCGGCGGGTGGCTGCTTGTAAAAGAGGCGGGCGGCATTATTACTGACATGGAAGGCCGGGAAATAGACGATATCCATCTCGGACTTCAAAGGAGCACCCCTCTTCTTGCCGCTGGAAATATGGCGCTCCACCGCGCGGCACTCAGCCTTCTTGCTCCGGCTGGGAAAAATGAATAGGCTTCTAATATTTGTCATGGCCGGCCTGGCCGGTGCGTTGCTCGCAGACAAAAAGGGCAGAGACAGGCTTACATGGGGACTGGTCTGTTTCTTTTTTCCTCCGGCTGTTTTTCTTCTTTTCTTTTTTCCTCCGGTCTTAGCAGAAGGCAGAACGAAAAGGTGTCCGTACTGCTCGCATGTCCTTTCGATTAATGACACCTCCTGCAAGTTCTGCAAGAGAGAATTGCCTATCGAAATGGTTCAGTGCGCCTCGTGCGGTAGTTTTGTTCCGGACAAACAGTACTGCATACAATGCAACAGGAAGTTAAGATAACAAGCGGATAGCAATCACCCATCAATAAAGTCTCCATTTTTGTGGAGACAACATTCTCTCTCATTCTCGCTTCGCTCCGAGGAAACCGTTCGAATGTATCCCGGCACAAATTAGGTGGTGGATGTTGGAATCAGCTATCTCCTAGACCAATGATTGCCGCAAAGATTTTGCCTGAGGACAGCGCCGTCGATCATTATCTATCCTTCGTAGCTTCAACATATTATTCATAAACTTCTTCCTCGTTGCGCAAACAGGAAGAGGAGGGGACTGTCTGTGAGCGGCTTCAATTTCTCCTATAGCCCGCTCCGGGCGATGCGAGAAATTGCCTCGGAGGTCCGGAGTTTCGACGGGCCGAGAATGAGCGAAAAGATGGTGCCCTCCTTTCTTCCTGAATAATATGGGCTAGTGGTTTATGCGCTAATCGTCTTCAGCTGATCGCCTGCTACCTTATATATGCCTCGGTTACGTACCTGCGCATCATCCGGTGGCTGTTGAAATAATAGGCGTTCTTGCCGATTGCGTTTTGCATCATCCTTATCCATGTATGCCTGTCATTGTAATAGGTGGGAATAATTGTATTTTCCAGTTTGTCATAGAGGTCTTCTGAATCTCGCGCGTCAGCATCCGCACCCGGCGCAAGCTCATGGGGCGCAGGCCCTATGGACCATCCGGTGAAACCCTCTATATGACCCTCTATCCACCACCCGTCGAGCACGCTGAAGTTCATGACTCCATTATGGGTCGCTTTCATCCCGCTTGTGCCGGATGCTTCGAGCGGCCTTAAGGGCGTATTCATCCAGATATCCACACCTGACACGATTTTTAATGCCGTTTCCATGTTGTAATTTTTCAGATACACGATCTTTATCTTATCTTTAAGGCGTTCCTTATATTTGTAGATGTTTTGGATAAGTCTTTTGCCGGCCTCGTCCTGAGGATGCGCCTTCCCTGCGTAGACAAGCTGTATCTTGCCTTCGCCGATCCGTTCGAGACGCGAGATATCCCTGAACAGTAGATCGGCCCTTTTATATGCAGTGGCCCGTCTTGCGAATCCGATCGTAAGGATATCAGCGGACAGTTCGACGCCTGATTGTTCCCTCACCAAATTTATGAGCAGTCTCTTTGCCTCCATGTGAGCTTCCCACAACCTTTCATCGGGGACACGCCCTATTCTTACGAAAAGCTCCGGCTCGTTGGCCCATCCGGGAAGGTACTCGTCGAACACTTTCTTAAAGCTCTGGCATGTCCAGGTATAGGAATGGACTCCGTTGGTGATGGCATGGATCTCATAGCCCGGGAACATGCTTTGAGAGACCTCGCCGTGTTTCTTGGCGACTCCGTTAATGTAACGGCTCAGATTCAGAGCGAGCATGGTCATGTTCAGATAATCCTTGCCGGCCAGTTCCTTAAGTACTGTGAACGGTATTATCTCCCCCATGACCTTTGAAATAAGGTCGTAAGGGAATTTATCATGACCGGCTTCAACAGGCGTGTGCGTTGTGAAGACGCAGAGGCTCCTAACTGTACGCGTGTCCCAAACAAGTTTTTCGTCCCAAACGTCCTCAATCGGTTTTTTAAACCTGTTCAGAAGCTCCAGTGTCAGGAAACTCGCGTGGCCTTCGTTCATGTGATACTTCCTTATCTCAAACCCCATCTCGTGGAGCATCCTCACGCCGCCCAACCCGAGCACTATCTCCTGCTTGAGCCTGTATGCTTTATCTCCTCCATAAAGAAATGCCGTAATCTCCCGGTCCTCGGGCTGATTTTCCATGACGTCCGTGTCGAGGAAAAAAACGGGTATATTTCCCCGGGTGAGGCTCACTACGTTATAAAACCAGGCCTGTACAGAGACTTCGCGTCCCTCGATCTGCACAGTTACTCTATGAGGGAGGAGCTCCATATAGCGAGAAGGGTCCCATATAAACGGGAGCTCCGTCTGCCATCCGGTGTCGCTTATTTCCTGCGTGAAGTATCCCTTCTTGCAAAGAATCGTGACAGCCACCATGGGCAGGCTCAGGTCGGCCGCTGACCGCACAGTGTCACCGGCAAGCACGCCAAGGCCGCCGCTGTATGTTGGGATGTCATTATGCACGCCTATCTCCATTGAGAAATAGGCGATCTTGGGCTCTTTTGTCAGTTCATCTATCTGATCGAGTGCTCCGCTCATGATATTCGGTATTCCTTTCTTTTGAGGCATTCCTCCAGGCCTGGAAAATAGCCGATTTTAGCACGAAGCAAACTGCTGACGGTCATTTGTGAGAGCCCGGGTCAATACATTATAACAACTCTTCAGGTTTTTGTTTATTTTATGGTATCATTGAAAAAAGTAAGGGCATTTGGTAGTATTTTGGATGCCGGAAGAACAAAGAAGGGCAGGGCTTCTTCTCAGAACTGCTGCAAAGATCGTTGATTTCATTCTCATAGCCGCAGTTATAGAAATAATACCACGGGCCGGCTTTTTTGCGGGCCTTACATACTTGCTTTTGGGCGACGGATTTTTCGAAGGAAGGAGTATAGGCAAGAAACTTCTCAGGATCCAGGTCGTCTCGGTTGACACCCACAGCCCCTGCACCTTCAAAGATTCCATTCTCAGAAACAGCATCTTTGCCGTTGGCTATGTGCTGTGGATTGTGCCATTAATAGGATGGATTTTTATCCTGATTGTGTGTGCCGTTGAGTTTATCCTGCTCCTTGGGAGCAAAGACGGCATGCGTCTTGGCGATGAGATCGCCAGGACCTCTGTGATTGAATTCTCATAGACATTACTGGAGGTAGAATGCTTTTCCATAACATACTAGGACTGTTTTCAAATGACCTTGCGATAGACCTGGGCACGGCCAATACGCTTGTCTATGTGAAGGGGAAAGGCATTGTCTGCGATGAACCGTCGGTAGTGGTGATAAGAAAGGATAACAAGAAAACTGTCGCGGTCGGCGCAGAAGCAAAGAAAATGCTCGGCAAGACGCCAGCCAATATTATGGCCATCAGGCCGATGAAAGACGGTGTCATAGCCGATTTCGACGCAACAGG
>JBAIXS010000377.1:0-4364 GCA_037916395.1 Candidatus Sulfobium mesophilum | reverse complement strand
CGCCCCGACGATTATCTTTCCCTCCGGGCCGGTTTTCAAAGCCTGCCTCCGGTAAATTTTGGGAACTCCCTCCGGTCAGACAGCCCAAAATTCTTAACCCTCCGGCAGACCATGAAAACCTAAGATTATCGAAGGGGATGTTAAGATTCAAGATAAGGCGGAGAGGTTAGGAATATTGACACGTAAATCTGAGACTGATCCATGCCTGTTTTTCGATTAACTAAAGAAATCATTTTCCCACCTCCTGAACTTGCTGAGGAGGACGGGCTCCTTGCGGTGGGCGGCGACCTCCGTGTCGAGCGTCTCCTCCTTGCTTACTCGATGGGCATATTTCCATGGTATTCCGATGATTCTCCCATCCTGTGGTGGTCGCCTGACCCGCGTCTTGTGCTCTTGCCGGAAGATCTGAAGGTGTCAAGAAGCCTCAGGCAGACTATCAAGAAAGAGATTTACCGCACTACCTTCGATAGCGCCTTCGAAAGGGTGATAAGAAGCTGTGCCGAATCGCCGAGGAAAGACGGGGCAGGGACATGGATAACGGAGGACATGATCCGCGCATACTGCAGGCTTTATGAAAAGGGGTTTGCCCATTCGGTTGAAAGCTGGGAAGGCGATGAACTGGCAGGAGGCCTTTACGGTGTGGCGCTGGGCGGGGTTTTTTACGGAGAATCCATGTTCGCAAGGAGAAGCGATGCCTCTAAGGTCGCATTCGTAAGACTTGTGCAAAGGCTCGCTCAGTGGAAGTTCCGGATAGTTGATTGTCAGGTTACTACGCGCCACCTTATCAGCCTTGGTGCGAAGGAGGTCCCCCGTTCTGAGTTTCTTGGGATTGTCAGAAAGGCGCTAAAGCTGAGAACACCGCAGGGCAGATGGGATAAACTGCTGAAAGCATAGCGTTTGCCGCGAAGATTTTCATCCCGGCTTGTCCGGGACCTTTCCGCGTCTGTTATTGAAACCCTTGTGTTAATTTTCTTTGACGACATTTTCAATTTTTCATGACACATCCCCTGAGTCAAACTCGCATACTCGCATTTATATTGACTTTGTTTTTCTTCGGCATACAATTTAATCAGGGCGCGACCTTAAGGGAGGTATGACATATGAACAAGATTCTTATCGCTATAGATGAGTCCCAGTGCTCAAGGAGCGCTGTGGAGTACGTAGGACGGCAGTTTTCGGGCAACCGCGAAGTCATGATAACCCTTCTTCATGTCCTTCCCTATCCGCCGGCGCCGTTTTGGGATGACGGACATATACTCTCCGAGGAAGAGAAGTCGGTCAGGAACCATGTACTGGAGAAATGGCTGATCAACCGCAGGGCGCAACTGGAACCACTTTTTAAAGAGGCGGCTGAAATATTACTTGGAAAAGGTATTGGGCCGGAGCAGATCGAAAAGAAGTCTATCTCCGACTCTACCGATGTGGCAGAGAGCATACTTGAGGAGGTCAGGGACGGCGGGTATCAGACGCTTGTACTGGGGCGATGCGGTCTGACAGCTTCCAAGCGGTTTTCGATGGGAAGCGTAACTACGAAGATAGTCAACCACGGTTCGGGGATAGCGATCTGTATTGTTGAATGAAAGCGGAAGTCACGTTATTGGTCGATTTCTTCTTTTTTCTTTGAAATCCTCATGGATCATGATAGTATTTCCCTAAGAATTAATAAATTTATATTTACCAGGAGGGAATCATGCACACTATTAAGCGTATCCTCGTCGCATGCAGAATGCCAGAATACTGCAGGGAGGCGATCCATCAGGGAATCGCGCTGTCCCAGCAGTACGGGGCGCAGCTCTATGTTTTACACATCACACATCATCCTTTCATAAGGGGCGAGTGGAACCTCCCCATGCAGTTGGGCGTCATAGAGGACGAGTATAAAAAGGCTATCGCTGACGCTAAGAAACAACTGGATGCGATTATCCGGGAGGAAAAGAAGAAGGGCGTCGTGGTCAATGAAATCGTTAAGGAAGGGAAACCTGCCGAAGAGATCCTCAAAGTCATTAAAGACGAAAAAATAGACCTGCTCATAATGATCGGCCATGAAGAGACCAAACTCGAGCATTTGCTTTTCGGTCGTATCAATGATGAGATAACCAGAAAGATGCCGTGTTCGATTATGATGGTCAAGAAAGAGCCGGAACCGGCATAGCCCGCGAGGATCGATGCAATACGGCCCGGTATCTGAAAATAATGAGCAGGCGCCAAGCGAGCGGCGGAGTTTCCTGAAGTGGCTTATCGGCTCATTGTCTGCTATGATCGCACTTATTACCGGGATCCCCTTTATCAGGGCTGTGATAAGTCCTGCGCCTCTTCAGAAGCTTTCCTATGCAGAAGTCGGAGACGTCAGTTCATTGTCTTCAGGGCAGCCGCAGGACATGAATTTTCGGGTCACCGTTACAGATGCCTATCTTCAGCAGGAAGTCACGCGCTCGGTATGGGTCATTAAACATTCTTCCTCGGACTTGACTGTTTTTTCCCCGATCTGCACGCATCTTGGGTGCCACTTCAAATGGAATCCTCAGACCCGCCATTTCGAATGTCCCTGCCACGGCAGCGTTTGGTCGATTGACGGCAAGGTGCTCGGGGGGCCGGCGCCCAGACCTCTCGATACGTTTCCTTATAAAATCGTGGACGGCAAACTTTATGTCGAATGGGAGCGTTTCAAGGTCGGCATTCCAGGGAAGGTAAGGGTGTAGCCAGGGCATGAAATGGCTATGGAAGTGGTTCACAGACAGGTGGCCATATTATCAGCTCAGGGACCTTCTCCTTAAGGAAGATATCCCCGGAGGGGCCAGCTTCGCCTATTCTCTGGGAACGAGCCTGATTACGGTTTTTATCCTGCAGGCCGCCTCCGGCGTGCTTCAGCTTCTCTATTATGTCCCAACCGTCGATCATGCATACGACAGCGTTAGCTACCTCCGGACAGAGGTGCCCTTCGGCTGGCTGATACACAACATTCATTACTGGGGCGCCCAGGCGATGGTGCTGCTGGTAGCCTTGCACATGATGCGCGTATACATTTGGGGGGCTTATAAGAAGACACCGCTCACCTGGTTCATCGGCATCGGACTTGTTTTGACTGTCATGGCCCTCAGTTTTACGGGTGCGCCTCTGATTTGGGACCAGGCTGGTTATTGGGCGGGGGAGGTCGGCAGCAGCATAGCAGGCGAAGTCCCTTTAGTGGGCGACCTGCAGAAGATCATCCTCCGGGGCAGTCAGGTAATGGGCCAGCTCGCCCTCTCCCGTTTTTTTGCATTCCATATCGGCATATTCGTTCCCTTCCTGGCAGTACTTGTTGGCGCTCACCTGGCTTCTTTCCGGACTTCCGGTGTCGGCGGTTCGTGGGATCAGAAGAAGAATATGATGACCGGTCCGCTCTGGCCGGACCAGATTTTCAAAGACCTGGTGACGGCTTCGGTAGTTTTTTTCTGCCTGATAACCCTCTCTGTCTTTTACCCTGTGCCTTTTGCTGGTTCGGCCGATCCTCTTAACATCTCCTATGTGCCAAAACCTGAATGGAACTTTCTGTTTGTTTATCAGGCCCTGAAATATTTTCCGGGAGCTCTTGAGCCGCTTGGCGCCGCAGGGGTGCCGGCCGTCTTCGTCGTTCTTTTATTCATCGCTCCACTTATCGATAGAAATCCGGAAAGAAATCCCTTCAAACGTCCTATAGCAATGGCATGCCTCGTTCTTTATGCGGGCGGTGTTTTGACCCTGACCGTTGTCGGATATCTTAGTCCGGGGTTTGCTCAGATCCCTGAAACAAAGGAGGCAGTATCCAAAGGGCAGGGCAAGGCTGCTCCTGAGGCTGAAGCTCAAGTGATAAAAGGCGAAGAGCTTTTCCGCGTAAGCGGGTGCCTCAACTGCCACAAGGTTCGCGGCCGGGGCGGTTCGGTAGGCCCGGAGCTCGCAGGAGATACACTTAAAGGTAAGAGCCGCCAGTGGCTGGTAGAGCAGATTACAAATTCCAGATCTCATTTTCCGCAAGGAGGCCGGACGACTAGCATGACGGCATTTACTAATCTCAGCAAAGAAGAGCTTGATGAGATTGCTTCCTATCTTTTAAGCCTCGTCGGTACAGGCGGTGCCATGGAAGCCCAGCCTGAAGGCGAACAAAAGCCTTCTTCCGGTGATGTGCAGAAAGGTGAACAGGTCTTTCAGTCAAGCGGCTGCTCAGGCTGTCATAAGGTCCATGGTCAGGGCGGATCTGTCGGTCCCGAACTTTCGGGTGCAGCACTTCAGGGAAAGAACAGGCAGTGGCTTATTGAGCAGATAACGGCGCCTAAGTCGCATAATCCTGAATCCATCATGCCGGCCTTTACGAATCTGGGACAAGAGAACCTTAACAACCTTGTCTCATA
>JBAIXS010000376.1:0-10141 GCA_037916395.1 Candidatus Sulfobium mesophilum | reverse complement strand
AAGGATCATTTCTCTCTGCTTCAGTGTGGCCGACCTTATACTGTTTTTTCACGAATGCCTCCTCAGAAAATCTCTGGGTTTGCCCGCACCTTTGGGAGGTCCCACGAGCCCGTCATCTTCCATTATCTCCATCATTCTCGCGGCCCTATTATATCCTATCTTGAAGCGTCGCTGCAGAGAAGAAATGGACACTTCGCCGACCGATTCAGCAAATTCCACAGCCTTATAGTACATCTCGTCCCTCTCCTCAGTGGCCTGCTCCGACGACGGCGCCTCAGAAGGGATCTCCTCGAATATCGAAAAATCCGGCTTGCCATGCTTTTTTATAGAGGATGTGACCGCGTTTATTTCATCTTCTGTTATCAGAGCGCCATGAACGCGAATTATTCTTGAACCCGGAAGCATCAGAAGCATGTCGCCTTTACCCAGGAGCTGTTCTGCCCCCTGAGAGTCGAGAATCGTTCGTGAATCGATCTTGGAAAAGACCTGGAAAGATATTCTGGCCGGAAAGTTGGCCTTGATCAAGCCGGTTATAACATCAACTGAGGGACGTTGAGTGGCGATTATAAGGTGTATGCCTGCGGCTCTGGCCATCTGGGCAAGTCTCGTGATCGAATCCTCAACCTCATTGGAAGAAGCGAACATCAGGTCGGCCAGTTCATCGATGAATATCACGATGTAGGGAAGTTTTTCCCCTTCAGATGACTGTTGGTTGAAACTTTCTATGTTTCTTGACCCCTTTTCCGCAAGCAGCCTGTATCTGCGTTCCATTTCGAATACCATCTTCTTTAATGCTTCGGCAGCCTTCTTTGGATTGGTGATGACAGGAGAGATAAGATGCGGGATGTCCTCATACATCGAAAGCTCAAGGAGCTTCGGGTCGATCATCATCAGCTTCACCTCTGAGGGGGAAGCCTTATAAAGGATGCTCATTACCATTGAATTTATAGAAACACTTTTGCCTGCGCCGGTCGCGCCGGCCACTAGAAGATGAGGCATCTTTGCAAGGTCGGCCACCACAGGCGTGCCAAAGATATCCTTGCCAAGCGCGAGTGTGAGCTTCGAGGTGCTGTTACAGAATCCCTCGGAAGCTATGATCTCTCTTAGTGATACGATTTCTCTTTGTTTGTTAGGAACTTCTATGCCTATAGTGGCTTTGCCAGGGATGGGTGATACCCGTGTGCTCTGTGCCCGAAGCGCAAGGGTCAGGTCGTCCGAAAGAGTAACCACCCTGTTGATCTTGACGCCGGGCGCGGGTTCGAATTCATAAAGTGTGACGACGGGACCCGGATGAACGCGTGTTATCTTGCCCTGCACATCGAAGTCCACCAATTTGCTTTCAAGTAAAGAGGAATTTGCAAAGAGCTCATCCTTTGAAGGCCGCAAAGATGAAGTATCATACACAGTCAGCAGTTCCAGAGAGGGAATCGAGTAATCAGTTCCTCTTGATGATATCGAGCGTCGTCCGGTGCTTGACGATAATTCACTGTCAGTCTCTGTCTCAGCAGGCGGCTCCAGCATGAATTCCGGCATGGGCTCTGTGATGACAGGGATTTCCTCCCCCTGTTCCGGGGACGGAGGGTTCACATTATCTTTTTCAGGAGCATGTATTAGAACATCGTCCCTGACCTCACCGGGCCTGACTTCTGCCGCCGAAGGTTTTAACTCTTTTTTCTTAAATGACGATGAAAGCGAGGCCATAGACACCGGAGACAGCAATATGAGCGCGGCAAGAAATCCCGACAGAGAAAATATATAGGCCCCGAGGATGGAAAAATATTTCTCAAGAAATTGGGATAAGGAAGCTCCCAGGATTCCTCCCGGACTGAAGGGGGTCTTTATATCAAAAGTAGTGCAAAAGAGGGAGATCAGGAGCGACAGCGAAAAAATAAAGAGCAACATCCCCAAGAGATAAACCTTCTGTCCCTCCTTTCCCAAAAGCCTTCGTATTCCGTAGGCAAGCAGGAAAACAGGAAGCGTAAATACAGAATACCCCGCAATCGTGATAAGGGTATCAGAGAGGTAGGCCCCCGCAATGCCGCCATAGTTCCTGGAGGGTGACTTTGAGTAGGTAAAAAAGGACGGGTCCCATTTTGAATAGGTATACACACTCAGGCCGAGATAAATGCTTCCGAGTGCTGAAACTATGCCAAGTACTTCCTCTTTGGCCCTCTTCACCCTTTCAGCCATATCCCCAGTATTATAACCGCGGCAAGCGCAAACCTGTAATAGGCAAATACGTTAACAGGATGTTTCTTCAGGTAGTTCAAAAGGAACCTGATAGCTATAAACCCGGTAATTGCCGATGACAAAACACCCACTGCGAAGAGCCTGAGATTGTGGGCCTCACCGCCGGCCATTATCTTTTTCAGATGCAGCACCACGGCCCCTGCGATTACCGGAGTGGAAAGCAGGAAAGAGAACCTCGCTGCCGATTCCCTTTCCATGTCCCTGAAGAGTCCGGTAGCAATGGTTATCCCTGAGCGCGAGACCCCTGGGATGAGAGCCACCGCCTGCGACATGCCTATCACAACGGCGTCAAGCAGACCCAGGTCGTCAAGGCTTCTTTTCTTATTCACCCGCTCTGAAAGGAGCATGTAGATGCCGATTACAATAAGGGAAACGCTAATAACGGATGGAATTCTGAAGCGGCTTTCGACAATGTGTTCAAGGAGCAGTCCTGCGACGCCGGCCGGTATGGAAGCCACGATTATGAGCAAAAGGAGTTTCTGTCTTCTCAGAAAAATATCAAGCCAGTCTTTCCAGAAGCAGATGAGCAGCGCCAGGAGTGTCCCTGCATGAAGGGCGATATCGAATATTAGTGAATCGATCTCCCCTCCCCAGTGGAAGAACCACGGAAAAAGGATCAGGTGTGCGGTGCTGCTGACAGGAAGAAATTCTGTCAGCCCCTGTACAATACCTAGTATAAGCGCCTCAAACATCGGAAAATTATAACAGATTAAAATATATTAAAGATACGAAGTGCATAAGAATGGCACAAGACGGCGGATGCGGCTGCGCTGCGACAGAAAGACGTCAGGCCGTGCCGAAGTGACCTCCCTATCGGCCTCGGATTGCCCTTTCCGGTCATTAATTCAATGTCATGCGCCCTGACGAGTTAAGAGCAATACATCTGCCTTTTTTGATATTATTTACAAATGCTGATGAAGACCAAAAGTTTTGCAGTCCGGAAATATTTTCCCGGAGGTTCCGATAAATGACAGCGGCAAAGGAAAGCCGCTCACGCAGGCTACTGGCTAAATGGGTCTCTTTTGTTCAGAATCATGCCCTGTCGGTGTTTGTCATTGCCTCTGTAATGACTGTGGGAATACTTTACTATTCGCTGACTCATTTCAAGATAAACACCGACGTCAACGGCATGATATCCGAAAAGCTGCATTTCCGCAGACTCGACAATGATTTTACGAAGGCTTTTCCGCAGCTCTCTGATACTATCGTAGTTGTTATAGACGCAGACACGCCTGAATTTGCGGTTGATGCGCGCACGCGAGTTGCCGCACGTTTAAGGGCTGAGAAGGCGATGTTCAAAGACGTTTATGAACCTGGCGGAGGTGTATTTTTCGAAAAAAACGGACTTCTCTATCTGAGCGTGGAAGAACTTGAAGATTTTTCGGACAAGATAGCTGCGGCGCAACCTCTAATTGGCTTTCTTTCACAGGACTTAAGTCTTAGAGGATTATTTTCGGTACTCGCGCAGGTTTTGGAGCAGCCAAGCTCGGTGAAGAAGGAGAAGTTTCTCCCGCTATTTGAGGAAATCAGACGGGCCTTTGAAAATACCACGGCCCACCGGCAATACCGGGTGTCATGGCAAAGACTCATGTTTGACGGGAAGGAGGCGGCACGCCAGAAAAGACAGTTTATTATCGCCAGGCCTTATCTTGAGACTAACAGTTTGTCGGCAGGGGAGGCAGCGCTTGAAAAAGTGCGCAGTATTGTCAAAGAGTTTGCATCCAGTAGCAGCGCAAATGCTCTGAAAATGCGCGTGACGGGTGATGTTGCGCTAAGAGGCGAGAACCTTGCTGAGGTGCGCAACAGCGTCGGCGCTGCAACTTTAGTATCGCTCGTGCTCGTGGGACTCATCATCTATATAGGCCTTGGAGGCTATGGCCGTCTTATGATCGCTTCGCTGGTGACATTAATTATCGGGCTGGTCTGGACAACAGGCTTTGCAATTGCCTTCATCGGCAGCCTTAATATGATATCGGTGACGTTTGGGGTCCTTTTCATCGGTCTCGGCATCGATTACAGCATCCAGTTCTGTCTGCGCCATAAAGAATTGCTCGAATCAGGGTCTTCGCACCGCGAAAGCCTGGCGACTACTTCTGTGGGCGTAGGACGGAGTCTTCTTCTTAGTTGTATCACGACTGCGATTGGCTTCTATGCCTTTCTTCCGACGGCTTATGCCGGCGTTGCAGAACTCGGCATGATATCGGGCACCGGCATGTTTATAAGTTTTATTGCGAACCTCACAATACTTCCGGCCCTGATTGAATTAATGCCTGTCAGGGCAAAAAAGGGACCGAAGACTGACGCGGTCATGACTGCTGTTCAGGTCCCGTACAGACATGCCGGCCTTATCGTTACGGTCGCACTCTTTCTGGGAATTGCCTCCGCCATTTTTTTGCCCCGATTCTATTTCGACTATAACCCGCTTGACCTTTATGACCAGAAATCTGAATCGGTTTCTACAGTCAAAGAGCTTTTTAGCGAGCCTGATACGACTCCCTGGACAATCTCTGTCCTGGCCAGGGGGAAAGAAGAAGCAGAGCGACTGGCGGAGAAATTGAGAACGCTGAGGGAAGCAAAGACAGTTATTACGCTGTCCGATTTTGTGCCTGAAGAGCAGACTGAGAAGCTTGCCATCATTTCAGACTTACAGCTTTTTATGCCCCCGGGGCTGGGGCATGCGGCGATAAAAGAATCGGGCTATCGACAGAACCTTCTCGCGCTTAACATTTTGGAAATGAAGCTACAAGATGCTATTGCGTCGTCTTTTGGGGAAGAGGGCACCACACTTAAGTCACTTTATAAGGCTATCCGGGAGTTCAGGCAACTTTTGAAGGATCCGGAAAGGGGCAAGGCCGCATTTAAAGAGCTTGAAGGCAGCCTGTTATGGAACCTGCCGTCTCTTCTTCGCCGGCTCGATATGTCTCTTCAGGCATCTCATGTTGATCTGTCCGGGCTGCCGAAGGACCTTTCCTCTCAGTATTTGTCGTCAGACGGCCGTTACAGGGTGCAGGTATTTCCGAGTGAAAATATTGTAGACCGGACTGCTTTGGCGCGCTTTGTAAACGCCGTTAAATCAATAGCCCCGGATGCCACGGACTCTCCGGTGACAATTTATGCCTCCGGCATGGCGATCATATCCTCCTTTAAGGAGGCGACTCTTTATGCCTTTCTGGCTATCACCATTTACCTGTTGATTGAACTTAGGAAGTTCACTATTACGCTGGTTATATTGACGCCCCTTGTACTGGCAACGCTCATGGCCGGGGCCGCTTCGGTGCTGCTTGGAATCCCGCTGAATTTTGCTAATGTCATAGTGGTCCCGCTGATGCTGGGTATCGGCGTGCATAGCGGAATAATATTCGTAGTGCGTTACCAGTCCGAACCCCCTGAGGGCGGGAATATGCTTACCACAAGCAATGCAAGGGCCGCACTTTTTAGTAATCTTGCGACAATGGTCAGCACGGGGAGTCTCTCGTTTTCTCCTCACAGGGGGATTTCAAGTATCGGAATCCTTCTTACCCTCTGTCTGGGGTTCCTGACATTGGCGACCCTGGTTTTGCTGCCCGCGCTGCTTAAGTTGACCGAAAGGAAACTTAAGCACGAGGATTTTGTCTGAAGAAGGGACTGTTTTCTTGAATGAAATGGGTTTTTTCCTTAAAATACAAAAGGCCGCGCATTAAGCGGGTAATAGTTATCGGTTG
Organism: Candidatus Sulfobium mesophilum; assembly: GCA_037916395.1. GTDB lineage: Bacteria > Nitrospirota > Thermodesulfovibrionia > Thermodesulfovibrionales > UBA6898 > Sulfobium > Sulfobium mesophilum_A. The sequence goes on along the minus strand of JBAIXS010000376.1, from coordinate 4,190 downwards.
CCATGAGCCGGAACCGTTGCTATAATTGTTGCAATTATGCTAACAGCATTAACAATAAACCGGAAGACCTTTTACCTGGGTCAGAATAACCTGATAAAGGGATCGTCGCCTTTTCACGGCGTGAGATGAAATAAATGAAAGGATTTTGCAAATGAAGGCTGCCGGCTGCGTCTTGATGACAGATATCTTTTATCCGGGCTGCCGTTTCTCGCCGGAGACAAAATGGATCTGATAAATGGAGAGATGAGCAGAATCCTCGGACGGTATTTCGGGTTCATATCTACCGTTTCCTCTTCCGACGGCGAGACTGTGACTTTTTCTGCGGGGAGACTTGATGCTCTAAATGAGGAGCTAGCAAATGCAGCAGCCAAGACAAGCGGAAATTACCTGGATGAACAGCACCAGGATGGGTACTGGTGGTATGAACTTGAATCTAATGTAACTATTACTTCCGAATATCTGATGCTGCTTCATTTCCTTGGATTATACGACCGTCAGAGGGATGAACTGATTGCCCGCCACATCCTCAACAACCAAAGACCCGATGGCACGTGGGCAATTCATTGGGGAGGAGAGGGCGACCTTAGTACTACCGTTGAGGCGTACTTTGCTCTTAAGCTCGCGGGCCTCGACCCGGACGATCCGCCTTTGAAAAAGGCCAGAGCGTTTATTCTTAAAAACGGCGGCGTGGAGGGTTGCCGAGTTTTCACCAGAATATTCCTTGCGCTTTTTGGCGAGTATGACTGGAAGGCAATCCCCTCAATACCGGTTGAAGTAAATCTTATGCCGAGCTGGTTTCCCATGAGCATCTACCGGATGTCCAGTTGGGCCAGGTCTACGTTCGTTCCCCTTTCTATCGTCCTTGATGTCAGGCCGGTGAGGCCTATCCCGGAGGACGCGAGGATAAGGGAGTTATACAGGACATCTGACAAAATACCATCTCTTTCTCCGAAGAAGCTCTCAGCTTTTTCATTGAAGAGGTTTTTCCTGGTGCTGGATATGGTCATAAAGGCCGCAGAAGACACTCCTCTGAGGGTGTTTAGAAATAAAGCCATGGGATTTACTGAAAAATGGATACGGGAAAGGCAGGAGCCCACCGGAGACTGGGGAGGTATCCAGCCGGCTATGGTTAATTCCATCCTTGCATTGTCATCTCTGGGGCACGATGTTTCTCATGAACCGATAAGAAAGGGGCTTGAGGCCCTTGAGCGTTTTACGCTGGAAAAAGAGGAAGAGCTTATGCTTCAATCCTGCATATCTCCCGTTTGGGATACGGCTCTCACTTCGGTTGCCCTTTTGCATGCCGGACTCAGGAAAGACCATCCACAGCTGATCAGGGCGTGCAGATGGCTTGCATCCAAGCAGATATTCAAAAAAGGAGACTGGAGCATAAAGAGACCTCACCTTGAGCCGGGGGGATGGGCCTTCGAATTCGAAAACAGCTGGTATCCGGATGTTGATGACACTGCCGTAGTTTTGATGCTGCTTTACCGCTATGCCGATGATGGGGTGGTAGACCGCGCAAAACTTGACAGGGGGCTGGCGTGGGTGTTGGGGATGCAGGGCAGGGACGGTGGTTGGGGCGCCTTCGACGTCGATAACGATATGACTATATTAAATCAGCTGCCCCTGGGAGATCTCGAAGCCATGATCGACCCAAGTACGCCTGACCTGACAGGAAGAGTGCTTGAACTTCTCGGCCAGATAGGATATGGAACAAGTGACCGTGCCGTGAAGAAGGCCATAAAGTTTCTTAGAAAGACGCAGGAAGGTGATGGCTCATGGTGGGGCAGGTGGGGAGTAAATCATATCTACGGCACCTGCGCTGTTCTTTGCGGATTGGGGGCTGTCGGAGAGAACCTGAAGGCGCCTTATGTCAGAAAGGCAGTCAGGTGGATTAAAGACAACCAGAATCAGGATGGCGGCTGGGGAGAATGCTGCGAGTCCTATGCAGACCCGTCATTAAAATGCCGCGGTGCAAGTACGCCCTCACAGACAGCCTGGGCGATGATGGCGCTTATGGCGGCGGAGGAGGAGCTTGCCCAGGAGGTGGTCCGGGGCGTCAAGTATCTCCTTAAGAGACAGAAAGACGACGGCACATGGGATGAAGAGTGGTTTACAGGCACCGGGTTTCCCAAATATTTCATGCTCAGGTATCACAATTACAGGAATTGTTTCCCCCTTATGGCCCTCGGGAAGTTTTCCCAAAAGAGCCGCAGCAGAGGCCTCAGAAAGTGAGACAATGCGCCTGAGAGGGCGGTTGCGGTATGGTTCACAAAAGAAGTTTACGTAGACAAGGCGGCATGGCAGACACTCCGAAGGAGGATTTCAGAATATGCGGTTTCCCGCGGCTCTTTATTCGTCACTGACAGTTTTCTTTATAAAGAATTTTATTGAAGGCATAAAGCGTTTCCCCCTGGTGCTCATGCTTGAGCCTACTCACAGGTGTAACCTGGCATGCGCTGGATGCGACAGAATAAGACTCCATAATGAGCAGCAGTCCGAGGACCTGTCTTTGGAGGAATGCATGGAATCCGTGAGGGAGTCCAGGGCGCCGGTGATAACGATTACCGGCGGTGAACCGCTTCTTTATCCACACCTCTCAGCCCTTGTAAATGAACTTCTTCAGATGAAGAGACACATTTACCTTTGCACAAACGGTCTGCTGACAGAGTCATTTATCGATGAATTCACCCCTCAGCCCAGACTTACTCTTAACTTCCATCTCGACGGTCTCGAACAGACCCATGACGGGATAACGAAGAGACCCGGTACTTTCAGGAAGGCCCTCGAAAATATAAAAAGAGCAAAGAAGAAAGGCTTCAGGGTAAGTACAAATACCTCGGTTTTCAAGAACTCGGGTAAAAGAGAACTGGGCCAACTGTTTGAGACCCTTACCTCTTTGGGCGTCGACGGCACGCTAATATCTCCGGCTTTCAGTTATGAAAGCGTGGGCGATGACATTTTTCTCAGCCGGGAGGAGGCAGTCAGCAAGTTCAGGGACATGTCTGACTTCTTCTCGAAATTTCCATTTCTGAATTCTCCGGTGTACGTGGATTTCCTGAAGGGTAAAAAGGATATGCGGTGCACTCCGTGGGGAAACCCGACGAGAAATCCCCTCGGCTGGAAATCGCCGTGTTATCTGATCACCGATGCCTATTACGGCTCCTTTGGTGAGATGATGGAAAAAACGCAGTGGGAAAAATACGGGACCGGCGCGGACCCCAGGTGCAGAAACTGCATGGTACATAGCGGGTATGAGGCCACGTCGATGAGGTGCGCCTTCTCGAGTCCAAGAGACCTTTTAAGGCTTTTGATCTGGAACCTGAAAAAGGGCTGATGGAGTCCTTTGCAGGCCTTTTATTCGGGACTATATCGCTGCGGCCCTATGTTTTTATCTTCCTGCTCGTCTATCTTTTAGGGTGCTCTCTTCATCTTGGCCTGAAAAGGGCGGTGCTCTTTTGCATGGCGGGATATTTTCTGACATGGCTGTCAGAATACTCTTCCATACATAACGGCTTTCCATACGGATATTACAGGTATGTGGGGACTACTGCGAGCAGGGAACTCTGGATTCTGGGCGTTCCATTTATGGACTCCCTCAGCTATGTTTTTCTTGCCTATGCAAGTTTTTCCCTTGCCCTTCTTGTTGTCTCGCCGCTCCGTATGAAAAAAGGGGTTATCTACATACTTGAGACCAGGGGGTTAAGGTGTTCCCTGAAGACGACCCTGCTGGGCGCTTTATTTATGACCTGTCTCGATGTTGTCATCGATCCTGTGGCGCTGAGGGGCGAAAGATGGTTTTTGGGCAAAATACACGAGTATCCGGCTGGAGGTATATATTTCGGGGTGCCAATATCGAATTTCGCCGGCTGGTTCCTGGTCGGATTTATATTAATCCTGACTCTGCAGAGGATAGACAGGTATCTGGATGAATCTGGCGATATTGCCGGCTACAGGTTTCAGTGGAGGTATCTGATAGGACCTGCGCTTTATTATTCAGTCCTGCTCTTTAATCTCTTCATGACGGTTTTTATCGGCGAATATACCATGGCGTGGACCGGGATTTTTCTTGTTGTCAGCCCGATTACAGTTCTGATGTACTTGAAGATGAGGCTATTGCCGAAGTCTGACGCAGAGGCGGCCCTTTCGGCTCATATCAATGATTTTCCGATGGCCGGGATAATTAA
>JBAIXS010000375.1:0-3025 GCA_037916395.1 Candidatus Sulfobium mesophilum | reverse complement strand
AGATGAAGGGCGGCACCTTCACGATCACTAACTACGGGCATTTCGGCGGTTATTTCGCAACGCCGATCATAAACTATCCGGAGGCGGCAATACTCGGGACCGGCATGATAACCGAAAAGCCGTGGGTGAAAAACGGAAAGATAGTCGTTCGGAAGATACTCCCGCTTTCTCTTACCTTTGATCACCGGCTGACGGACGGAGTCGACGCATCGAGGTTCCTTGCGAAGGTAACGAGTTATCTGGAGGACCCGGCCCTGATCTTTATCGAGAGCGCATGAATTCCGTCGCGCCTCTTTTCGAACCGAAATCAATTGCCCTTGTTGGGGCCGCTCATACCGAGATGAGGCTGGGTGGGGTTGTGCTGAAAAACCTCCTTAGCTTCAAAGGACAGGTTTATCCCGTAAACCCCAAGTACGATGAATTAATGGGGATCAGGTCATATAGGAACATCTCCGATATCCCTGAGCCCGTGGACCTTGCATTGATACTTAGGCCTGCTCCTGAAGTGCCCGAAATACTCCGTGAGTTTAAGGGAAGGGCGAGGTGCGTTATCGTGATGAGTTCGGGATTTGCAGAGGTGGGGGAAACAGCTCTTCAGGAGGAAGTAAAACGCATTGGTAAAGAATCCGGCATCAGGGTTGTCGGACCTAACTGCATGGGATTGTATAACCCCCACCGGTCGCTCGACACTTTTTTCCTCCCTAAAGAGAGGCTTCAAAGGCCGAAGAAGGGAAACGTAGCCGTTGTTTCGCAAAGCGGGGCTGTCCTGTCCTGTCTGTTGGGAGCGCTCAGGGATGCCAATGCAGGGCTGTCGAAGGCTGTCGGCTACGGAAACGCTGTCGACGTCGCGGAATCAGACCTCTATGAATATCTGGCAGACGATCAGAAGACTGACGTTGTCATATCCTATATCGAGTCGGTGGACGACGGCAGAAGGTTTATCGAAAGCGCGCGCCGGTTGGTGAGAAATAAGCCGCTCCTCATTCTCAAATCAGGCAAGGGGGCGAGCGGACAGGCCGCCGCGTTTTCGCATACAGGCAGACTTGCCGGCAGATATGAGGTCTTTCAATCCATTGTACGCCAATCGGGGCTCAGGGAGGTCTCTGATTTCGACGAATTTATGGATGCGACGAAGGCGCTGTCATACCAGAAGCCGTTAAAGAAATCTATTACGTCACTACCTGTTGGGCGGATGCATGGGAAGATTGTAAACAGGGTTTGCATAATCACAAACGGAGGGGGCTCGGGTGTACTGGCGGCTGATGAGTGCATGAGACAGGGTCTTGATGTGGTAGGCATATCAAAAGAAAAGAAAGCCCGGTTGCAGCATCTCTTTCCGAATTTTTTTGTCGTGAACAACCCCGTCGATCTTACCGCCCAGGTCAGGGACGAGGACTACGTGGCCGTGCTCGATGAGCTCGCCGATGATTACGACGGTTTTGTTATTATTGCTCTTCCTAATGTTTTCGGCATCACGGACAATCTCGGTTATGCCGTGGCAGAGGCAAAGAAAAAACTGGGGAAGCCGCTCACGGCAAACATAGCCCAGAGCGGCATCACGCGGAAAATTATTTCTGCGCTCGAAAGGGCGAACATTCCTGTATACCCTTCCCCCGAGAGGGCGGTGCGGGGGCTTAAGGCACTGTTGTTTTAGTTCAGCCTTTCACCTCTCCTTTATAAGGAGAGGAGGGGTGAGGTGTTGGAGATAAAAAAGCGACCTCCCTTGGTCCCTCCTTGGTAAGGAGGGAGAGAAACCTCCCTCCCTTCAGTTGCCTCTTGTTAATGAGGGAGGGGACAAAGTTGTCCTTACTGACGAGTTCAGCTAAACCATATGATTTTTAAAGACAATAGTCCCGGTTTGCATTATAATTACTTATATGAAAAAAGGAATATATATACTTCCAAATACTCTTACACTCTGCGGCATGTTTTTTGGCTTTTTTTCTATACTCAACTCCATCAAGGGGAATTTCGAGTTTGCGGCATGGGCCATTTTTATTGCTGGCGTGTTTGACGGATTGGATGGCTGGGTGGCTCGTCTAACGAGCAGCACTACGCGATTCGGAATAGAACTGGACTCACTCTCCGACCTTGTCGCCTTTGGAGTGGCTCCGTCGATAATGGTCTATAAATGGTCAATCGCCCCTTTCGGGAGGATTGGGTTTGCGGCCGCATTTCTATTCACTGCCTGCGGCGCGTTGAGGCTTGCGCGTTATAACGTACAGATGGGTTCAACTGAGTCGAAGGCATTTACCGGTATGCCCATCCCCGGCGCGGCAGGGGTGCTTGGCGCTATAGTTTTATTCTATGAAAAGATCTGGCAGGGAGTTCCCGAGAAGAATATATTCATACTTATATTGACCATATTCCTTTCAATTCTTATGGTCAGTACGCTCAAATTCCACGGTCTGAAGGAGCTTGATTTCAAGAGGAGGAAACCTTTCTGGATACTTGTGGTATTCGTTGTTGTGCTTGTGGCATTTGTTACTCATCCTCCGGAGTCGCTTTTTGTTCTTGCGATGGTCTATCTTGCGTGGGGTATTATTGAAAATATATACTTGATATATCGCAAAAGAAAAAGAGAGGTTATCAAGGGATAGTTATGCGAAAGATAAGAATTTTCGATACGACGCTGCGCGATGGGGAACAATCCCCCGGGGCGTCCATGAATGTTGATGAAAAGATACAGCTGGCCAGACAGCTTGCGGCTTTGAAAGTAGATATCATTGAAGCCGGCTTTGCAATAAGTTCTCCGGGCGATTTTGAGGCGATAAAGAGGATAGGCGATGAAATAGAGGGCCCGGTTCTCTGCAGCCTTGCCAGAGCTAAAGAGGAAGATATCAAACGCGCATGGGAGGCGCTGAAGGATGCACCTAAAAAAAGGATCCATACATTCCACTCGACGTCGGATATTCATCTTAAATACCAGTTCAGAGTGAGCAGGGAAGAGGCGCTGAAGAGGTCCGTTGCCATGGTGCAGCTCGCGAGGGGTTATGTGGAAGATGTCGAATTCTCGCCCATGGAC
>JBAIXS010000374.1:0-3357 GCA_037916395.1 Candidatus Sulfobium mesophilum | reverse complement strand
TTCTGGCTCGTCTTTATCCTTGGAGACGTGCTGGCACACGGCATAAGGGCACTGAACCCCTCTCTATTCCTTAGTGATCCGGCACCTCCTGGAGTCGAGGGAGGCGGATTGCGAAACGCCTTTGTTGGCCAGCTGCTTATTACCGTATGCGCCACATTAATAGGAGTTCCGATCGGGGTCCTTGGCGGCACATTCCTCGCGGAGTATGCCAGGGGCAGACGAATTGCCAGACTTATCAGCATACTGGCCGATATAATGGTTAGCGTGCCCTCTATTGTCATTGGTACATTTATATATGCTGTGCTGGTGAAACCCGTCGGTCATTTCAACGGCTGGGCAGGCGCGGTTGCGTTGGCAATTATAATGATTCCGGTGGTTTTACGTACCACAGAGGACATGCTTTCCCTTGTTCCGTGGACCTTGCGCGAGGCAGCCTTTGCTTTGGGGGCGCCCTATTATAAAGTGATTACGCAGGTGGTTTATCGCGGTGCTGCTACCGGTATTTTTACAGGCATACTCCTCTCCATCGCAAGGGTTGCCGGGGAGACGGCGCCACTTCTGTTTACCTCATTCAATAATTCATTCTTCTCGATGGACATGAAGCAGCCTGTTGCCTCTCTGACGGTGACGATATTTCAGTATGCTATGGGGCCTTATGACAACTGGCATTCTCAGGCGTGGGCCGCAGCATTTGTGATTACGATATTCATACTTATCCTTACCATCGCCGGAAGACTTGTTATCAGGTGGAGGTACAAGTAGTGCAGGAAGCAGTTGAATTGGAAGTGAAGGGCCTGAATTTCTATTACGCCGGCGAAATCCACGCCCTTAAGAGAATAAATCTATCTGTCCACAAGAACGCGGTCACCGCACTGATTGGGCCATCGGGCTGCGGTAAAACTACTCTTCTTCGGTGCTTCAACCGGATGCATGACCTCTACCCAAAAAACAGGTATGAGGGTGAGATCCTTTTTCATGGACGTGACATCCTTTCAAAAGAAACAGATCTTATTAATCTTCGGAGCCGGATCGGGATGGTCTTTCAGAAGCCCACGCCTTTTCCGATGAGCATTTTTGACAATATCGCATACGGTCTTAAGCTAAACGGAGTGAGCAGGAGATCGGACCTGGCGGAAATGGTGGAAAAAGCCCTTATGCATGCCGCCCTGTGGGATGAGGTGAAGGACAAGCTCGGCGCCAGTGCCTATGACCTCTCCGGAGGACAACAGCAGAGGCTCGTTATCGCCAGGGCCCTTGCAGTGAACCCCGAGGTGCTGCTCTTTGATGAACCGACTTCCGCGCTAGATCCGATTTCCACCGCGAAGATTGAGGAACTTGCCACCTCCTTGAAAAACGAAATTACTATAGTTATAGTTACGCATAACATGCAGCAGGCCGCGAGGATATCTGACTGGACCGGCTTTTTGATGCTTGGGGAGTTGATAGAATTTGGCAGGACGGACAAGATCTTTACTGCTCCTTCAGAAAAGCTTACCGAAGACTACGTGACGGGGAGGTTTGGATAATGTCAATTTTTGATGAAGAACTGCAGCAACTGAAAGAAAAGATTCTCAAAATGGGTTCCCTAGTCGAGGATGCGACAAAGAATTCTGTCCTTTCCCTGGTGGAGAGGGACAATGACCTTGCGCAGAGGGTCATCGATAATGATCGCCTCATTAACACTTTGGACGTAGAGATAGATGAAGAATCCATCAGGTTGATCGCCTTACGGCAGCCGAAGGCAGGAGATCTCAGGTTTATCACCACAGCCATGAAGATAACAACCGACCTCGAGAGGATGGGGGACCTTGGGGTAAATATAGCGGAAAGGGCGCTTGAATTGAACCAGGAGCCTATACTGAAGCCTTATATAGACATCCCCAGGATGAGGGAAATTGCGCAGGGGATGGCAAGGGACGCGCTCGATGCCTTTGTTAGAAAGGACAAGAAACTGGCAATGGATGTGATTATGCGGGATGATGAGGTCGACGACCTCAAGCATTCAGTATTACAGGAACTGGCCTTTTTTATGGTCCAGGACCCTTCCACGGTAACCCGGGCGATGAAAATAAGCTTTGTGGCCCAGTACCTCGAGCGGCTTGCCGATCATGCGACTAACATAGCGGAGATGGTGATTTATCTGGCCGAAGGGAAGATAATCAGGCATATGGTTTTGCCCCCTGAAAATACGTAGCGGTTTACCCTATTAACGTGACTTTCTTGACATAAAAAAGAGCCTATCCTGGATTCTCTTGATCCAGCCAAATACTGTCCATATTTGCCGATTTTGGGATATAATACACAGTTCATGATAATCATATAAGGCCATGCAAAAATAACCTGGTTTTGTAGAAAGGGGCGCCTACGATTAAGAAATTACCTGACAAAAGAGGCTACTTTGGGGCTTACGGCGGCCGTTTTGCGCCAGAGACTCTCATTCCGGCACTTGATGAGCTTGAGAAATCCTATGACGAGTTCAAAAGGGACAAGGCCTTTCAGCAGGAGCTTTCCTATCTTGCTAAGAATTATGTCGGAAGGCCGACGCCGCTTTATTTCGCAAAGAGACTGACCGAATCCCTCGGCGGCGCGAAGGTCTATCTTAAGCGCGAGGATCTTGCTCATACCGGCGCGCACAAGATCAATAACGCACTCGGCCAGGCGCTTCTTGCGAAAAAGATGGGTAAGAAAAGACTAATTGCCGAGACAGGGGCGGGGCAGCATGGTGTTGCTACGGCTACAGGGGCTGCCCTCTGCGGCCTTGAGTGTGAAATATATATGGGGTCAGATGATATAGCGAGACAGTCTCTGAATGTTTTCAGGATGAAACTGCTGGGTGCTGAGGTGGCAGAGGTCTCGATAGGATCTAGGACCTTGAAAGACGCGATCAACGAGGCGATGCGGGACTGGACAACAAATGTAGCGACTACGCATTATGTCCTGGGTACTGTGTTCGGCCCTCATCCTTTTCCGATGATAGTAAGGGACTTTCAGTCCGTGATCGGTAAAGAGGCAAAGAAGCAGATCTTCGACGCTGAGGGAAAACTGCCGGATTATCTTATAGCCTGCATCGGAGGGGGCAGTAATGCAATGGGACTTTTCCACCATTTTATTGGGGACAGGAGCGTGAATATGATCGGCGTGGAGGCTGGCGGAAGAGGTATTGTCCCCGGTGAGCATGCGGCGCGTTTCGCAGGCGGATCTGTAGGCATACTGCAGGGGACCAAGAGCTTTCTTCTGCAGGACGATAACGGCAACATCCTGGGCACCCATTCCGTATCAGCAGGTCTCGACTATGCTGCAGTGGGACCGGAACATGCTTTCTTCAGGGACTCAGGCAGGGTTGAATATACATATGCC
>JBAIXS010000373.1:0-1704 GCA_037916395.1 Candidatus Sulfobium mesophilum | reverse complement strand
GATGAGCTGAGCATTTTCCAGTCACCCGGGATAGGTTCTATCACTTTAACTACCACGTCTTCCTTCTTATGGTTCCTGAGTGATATCTCGAAGGCTGCCTCATAGGTGTCATAGGCGATCTTCTTCCAGTCGGTCTGCTTTCTTGTGCCCACGACGTCAAAGGCGTCTCCGAGCTTCACCCGCACCTTTTCGTCCTTTGGAGTGTGATCGATAGAGTCTTCTCCCACGAACTGAAGGCTCCCCTCGCTGTCCTTCTTATATACTCTCACCGTTCCCTTCGGCAGAGGCATGCCCAGGTTGTCCTCTTTTTTGTTTGCGATCTCGACGTAGACCCCCACCTTCTGGTTTGAAATAATCTCGCCGTAGCTGCTTCTGTAGTAGTATTGAGCGCCATAGTATACAAGCTCTTTCTTTACCTTTATATCGTCTGCATTCACGAGGCTTATCTGTTTTGTCTGGTTCTCTTTTACAGTTGCCGGCCTTTGCAGAGTATAGATGTGGTATTCAAAAAATTCTTCTTCTTTGAACTGAGGCGCGGGTTTTGCCGCTGCCTCTGCCGCCTTCAGCATGCCCCGCTGGTACATCGCTTCATCCTTAACCCTGTTGACGTCTCCGGCCACAAGTTTTATATGCGCGTCTTTATAGGCTGCGCCGCTTTTGTTGTCGATTGTTACCCAGCCTGAAAGGTCAGCCTTATCGTCTTTGTCGTTGAGTGTTACGACATAGTCAGCCCTCCAGTTGATGCCGTTTGTGAGATATGTTGCCTCGACCTTCTGCAGTGACGAAAGACTGTTCTCAAGAAGCCAGACAAGCGTCGGCTTCGAGATCAGATTCTCCGGTACGCCCGGAAAGATGACCCTTCCGGGATGCCCGAAGGTTATATCGTCTCCGATCTTGAAAATCGGACCTCCGTTGTTTGAAAGAATTGTTGCGGTCACAATCTCTTCACGTTCTGTAAAAGGGTTTTTCTGATAGAGTTTCACTTCTTTACCTACGTATTTGTCCATAAGCTTCTGAGGATTGAGAAGATCATACTCGTAGTTCTGCTCAAGCACCTGAAGGCTGTCCGGATTCACAAGCGACCTTATATGGACGCTCGTGGGTATTATCTGCGATGCTACGTCCATAAACTTCAGCTCACCTGTTCCCTTAGGAATCCGAAGTTCCCTGTGGTCCTTCACAAGGCCGAGGTTGACGTTATAAATTGTGAGAGCTATCCCCGTTTGATCTTCAAGAGCCGAGGAAAGACTTTCCGTCTTCCTGGAGGTCTCCTTTGTCCATGCCAATGATCCCATCGTCATTATTACCATAATCACTGCCGCCCAAATACCTGCTCTCCTTTTTGCCTTCATATCCAAACCTCCTTTTATTTTTTACGCTCTTGGACAGTTAGACAAAGGGATGTTGGTCCTGCCGTCGCCTGGTTGTCCATATGATTAGAACCTAGCACAAAATCTAAAGATGATCATAAGCCCTGCTCTGTCATTCCGGCTTGTCCGAAATCTTTCTTTGTTTGCAAAAGGATTCCCGACGCCCCCATATCAAGTACGGGGTTACGGGAATGACAGCTTTAAAACTAGACCCTATTTTGAGATAGGTTCCAATCATTTTTCGGGTTTCGGGCGCGGTGTGATCCGTAAACGCACTGCCGGAAACAGAACAATTGTAACACATAAAACAGATCAACTTAGGCTGTCATTACCA
>JBAIXS010000372.1:0-3155 GCA_037916395.1 Candidatus Sulfobium mesophilum | reverse complement strand
CGTGGAATGACAATTCTTTAATTATGTTTATTCTAAACTGGTCCGGGTAGATATTTTTGAGCCAAATAGGATAAAATTAAATAATATTTTTTTGCAAAAAGCCGTTAACAGGTAATTAATGAATATATCCGTAAGAGATCTGATGGAGAAGGACTGCGTCTGCGATGCACTTATCCTTCCCGTTACAGAGGACGAAGCCGCCGGACAATATGAATATCTCGGCGGCGCAGCAGTACAGACTATCAGGAGGGCCTTTTCCAAAAAGTTCAGCGGCAAGAAGGCTGAAGTTTTCTTAGTCCCAGCCCCGCAGGGTTTTAAGGCTGAATGGATATTGCTAGCAGGCCTTGGCAAGAAGGCAGAGGTGACTGCGGAGAGGCTGAGGCAGACAGGCGGAAAGTCGGCGTCCTATCTGAAGGACAACGGGATGAGGAAGGTCGCGCTGTCCTGCAAAATAATTTCTTCATTTAAGCTCAACCCTTCTTTGTTTGCGGAGGGCGCGCTTCTCGCACTTTACAGCTATTCCCGTTATAAGAAGGAAAAAAATGGCAGTACCCTGGACAATATCATAGTCCTTTCGAAACCTGCGAAGCTCCTGAAGAGTGAATTGGCTATGGCCGAAACAACGGCCTCGGCGGTCTGTTTTGCAAAGGATCTGATCAATACGCCTTCAAACGACATGACACCGTCCCATCTCGCCAGTGCTGCTCTTTCTTTAAAAGGCAGGAAGCTATCTGTAAGGGTCATAGAAAGAAAGGACGCCAGGAAGCTGGGGATGGGCGCCTATCTTGCCGTCGCAAAGGGGTCTCACGAGCCTCCCAAATTTGTTGTGCTCGAATATAAGGGAGGAAAGGGAGCACCGCTGGCGCTTATAGGCAAGTCAATCACCTTTGACAGCGGCGGGATTTCGCTTAAGGCGGCTGAGGGCATGGAGAAGATGAAATACGATATGGCGGGGGGAGCAGCTGTCCTGGGAGTGATCAAGGCGGCGTCCGAGGCCGCGCTTCCTGTCAACCTTATAGGGCTTCTGCCGGCCACAGAGAACCTGCCCGGGGGCTCGGCAACGAAGCCTGGCGATGTTGTGAAATCGGCCGCCGGTATGAGTGTGGAGATAGTCAATACCGACGCCGAGGGGCGTCTTGTCCTGGCTGACGCTATAAGTTATGCAAAGAGGTTCAAACCGCGCGCTGTCGTCGATATCGCGACGCTTACCGGCGCCTGCTCTATTGCCTTTGGCGGCGAGGCGATTGCGATGATGGGCAACGACAGAGGACTTATCGATGCCCTCAAAAGTTGCGGCGACGCGGTGTATGAGCGGGTCTGGGAAATGCCTCTTTTTGAGGAATATAAAGAATACTTAAAGAGCGATATCGCCGACATAAAGAACACGGGCGGCAGGAACGGTTCACTCGTTACATCGGCGTACTTTTTGAAAGAATTCGCAGGCGAGGTGCCGTGGGTACACCTGGACATTGCCGGTACCGCATGGGTCGAAAAGGAAAAACCTTATATCCCGAAAGGGGCCTCCGGCGTCGGCGTAAGGCTCCTTTTAGAACTGGCTAGGGGGATGGTATGAAATTATTCAAGATATCACTCATCGTTGCTTTTTTGCTGGTCCCTGTTGGCGCTTTTGCCTGGGGGCCGCTTACACATATTTATCTGGGAAATGAGCTGTTCTCTCTCAGTCCGCTGCTTCCCGCGGGACTGCTTGAGATCATCAGGAGATACAGGAAGGATTTTCTTTACGGCAATCTCATGGCCGACAGCATCATAGGCAAACAGTATCTGCCTGACCATAAAAGTTCACACAGCTGGGAAGTCGCATTCGATCTTTTCAGGGTTTCCAGGACTGACCAGCAGAAGGCCTTCGTCTATGGATACATGAGCCACCTCGCGGCCGATACTGTTGCTCATAACGTGTATACAGCCGACAGGAGAAACATAGGACATACTGTAATGGAGATGAAAGCCGACTGCATTATAGATAAGAAATATTGGTTTCAGGCGATAGCGATAGACAGGAAGATACAGATGCGAAACGATCTTTTCCTGGAAAGTTCCCTTGATCGGCTCATATTTTCCTTCAAGACCAACAAGAGAATCTTCAAGGGCATGCTTTTCCTTTCTGTCTTCAACAGGGAAAGGATAGGGAATTTTATAGACAGAAACCTGGTCACCACTCTTCCCGACAGGGATGCCATCGAGCAGCTTCATCAGGAGTCTCTCGACAAGATCATTGACCTCTTTCAGAACTGGAAAAAATCAGAAGTCGTCAAGGCCAGTCCGAGCGGGGTGAATGACAGGGAAAGTCTCCTCAAGACCCTTCTCAAGACTGGATAAGCAGTTTTTATTGCGCCTTCTTTCCGGGAAGGACGCGTTACACGAAACGAACGTTTTTCACGGCCGAGGATACGGCATATACCCTCAAGTTGTTGGACTCTGAATCTGCGGGAAAAACAAAAAATCCCTGGCGGTTAGGGGCGTATCCAACAGTCGTACCGACCAACACCTCTCCGTCAGCAAAGGTGACTTCCACTTTCCGACCGGCAATATGTGCGCCTTCTTCAAAATGCTTCCGTTCGCTGTAGGATTTGTTCCCGCCGAAATCCTTAACAAAGAATATGGCCTTTAATTGATTGACATTTACTTCTGTTGCTTTGCTCCCAGGATCATTTTCAGCAGGATGAACATGAAACACAGGCTTGTTGGGCAAAAAATCATTTGTAAATCCCTTAATGAGCCTGCCGTCGGTGTATCGCATGATTACTTTGACTGGTTCAATGACCGGTCCCATCTCAGACCTCCAAATGCAAAGAATCTAAGTTGCGAAGCTGGTAGAGTTTATCATTTAGCAGATATATTTGTCCATTGACGCTTGCAGTCGGTTTTCTATTTGCATGATGCTGATACAGAGAGTTTATATGCTCGCCACAGGCGGGCTGAAATCGTTTGAAAAATAGCGGCTCTATGGTAAAATAACGGGAAACTTCAGGATATTTGCTGCTTCGGCCGCGTTGCGGACCGGTAAAGATGCAGTGAGGAGAAAGTGAATTATGAAAATATCTGGCGCGGAAATATTCATAGAAAGTCTTAAAAAAGAGGGTGTGAAGTACATGTTCGGCTACCCGGGCGGCGTTGTACTGAATATATTCGACTAC
>JBAIXS010000371.1:0-2770 GCA_037916395.1 Candidatus Sulfobium mesophilum | reverse complement strand
ACGACAAGACGCTTCCTGATTTTCCGAGGCAGGTTGAGGCGGCGCTCAGCTGGAACAATACCGGCAATGATCTGACATTTGACAAAAGAGGGATAATGCCTAAGTGGAGGACTATACGGGTAGCTTCGGAGGACGCTGATTATAATTGCATTGCGGTATCAACGACGAGGATCATTATGGGACAATATCAAAAAGACAAGTGCAAGCCGAAATAGAGGCCTTGCTATATGAAACAGAGATTAGGATTAAATGCTGATTGAATTATTGCTGCACCTTATGTCATGGCGAATATGCCTGCCGTAATGGTAATAGCCGTGCGCGGGACAGCCGCCGGTGCATGAATGCCAATTGGGGCAGGAATCGATCGTGCACCTGTTTTGTTCACTGTTTCTGAAAAGATCGAGTTTCGGGCTTCTCCATATGCTCAGAAGCTCCCCTTCAAAGATATTTCCCAGGTTGAACTCCTGGATGTGCTGAAAAAGATTACAGGGATATACAGAACCGTCGGGCATGACCGACAGTTTGCGGACGCCGCCGGCACAAAGCACTCCTTCCGGGATTGTCTGTTTTTCAAAGCATGAGGCGTTAACTTTGAAAATTGTCATATCCCCGTTTGTATTGCTGATTATTTCATATAAGTCCCTGAAGTCGCAGTACGCCAGCGCTGCATTTTTCAGGGTTGTGTCCCTGGACATCATGTCCATATGGATGAGGCCGTAGCGTTTAACCCCCAACTTCCTCACGAGGACGACGATCGCCGGTATGTCCGTCTTCGTCTCTCTGTCCACCACAGTTTTTACAATCGGGTCCATTCCTGATGAAACAAGTTCACTTATAGTTGCGACTGCCCGGTGAAAATTGTGCGCATTGGTCAGCCGGTTATGTATCGCCTCCGTACTGCCCTCTAGAGATATGCCGATATTGAATTTGCCGGGGTCCAGATCCGTAAACTTCCTTGTCATTTCAGCGGAAAAACCGTTTGTGCTGATGTTTACCGACATGCCACTCTTTATAGCGATATGGACAAACTCAGGTATCCATTTCAGAATAAGCGGTTCCCCGCCAATGATGTCGATTTCGCCGATGCCGCTGGATAAAAGGACTTCAAGGAGTGTCAGTGCGCCATCAAACGACATGTCTGAGACATTGTTGCACGGCGGATTAAAACAGAACCTGCATCGCTGGTTGCACCTCAGGGTTGGATGAAGCTGAATATACTGAGGCAGGGGGATATCCATCTGTTTACAATCCTGATAATCTCTTGCCCGCCTCAAAGGCGTCCTTGAGGGCTGTTGGATGGCCAAGAATTGCACCTTTTGCGTCAACCCCCAGGAAACTGAGCACGATATGTTCGCTTACGTTTATCGTTCTGAAAAATGCCTTCGCACAGGCGCCCCCGCACTCCACTCCCACTTCTTTTTTCATTCCTCCGACGATTATCAAAAGCCCTTTACGCCCGGGATTACCAGGCAATATTGGCTTCTTAAGAAGATATTTTTCGCACCAGAAACTTTGGCAACGGTCTATCATAATCTTTGATTGCGCTGAAAGACCGAAGAAGAAGATCGGAGAGGCGAGAATTATCCTGTCTGCTGATCTGATCTCCGGGTACAACTTGGCCATTTCGTCGTCCAGGACGCACTCGCCGGTTTTTTCACAGCCTCCGCAGTCCTGGCAGGGAGCGATCTTCATCAGATTGAGGTTGAAGATAGTAACTTCCCGGCCGGTAGTTTCCTTAACTCCCCTGACCGCTTCATTGAGGAGCAATTCTGTATTGCCGTCTTTTCTGGGGCTGCCCAAAAAGGCGATCGTTTTCATATAGGGACATTATAGCAGGACAATCGAAAGCAGTCGATGCGTGCGTTAATCAGACGTCGGGTGTTCTATCTTTTCAGCAGGTGATCGTTCTAAGCGCTTCGGAATTACTGCTACTTTGATTCAATGATAAAGATCGGGCATTCAACATATGTTGCGCTGAAACAACGGGATTTCTGTATCATAAACGATGACACTGCAGCCCTGCATAGCGCCGGTTTATGCATATTTAATGGACATATTGCCTGACTAACTATCCCGCTGGCGTTAAAATCAGACGTAGCCTTTCTAAATCCACTTCTTTCCGCAGTCCGGCTGGCTTCCGTTAAAAGATCCATTGCTTATACTCCCTTCGCAAATGGTTTACTTTATCGGATACTTCCCCCTAGGCCTAACTTTTACCATTGATTGGTGCGATTGTCAAATTGTTATTTTGGATGTTTTTAGCCATCTTTCGATCACAGGGGGTGACCATGGGAATTACAGGAGAAAGCGAAACTGTCCGCTAATTTTATTTCTTTGTTCCGGCTTTTTGATCGCCTAAAGGCTGGTTGCATTTAGGACAACGTCCTGCGAGCGTGCTGACTTTTCCCCGCCAGCCGCAGTTAAGGCAATCGACCAATTGAAAATATCTATTGTTTTCTTCTTTTTTGAAAACCCGCATTAGTATCCGAATGAGGATCAAAGAAGCAAGCGCAGCTCCGACAACAAGCAAAACATCCTGAGCATCATACTTGCCAAAAACAGTGGTATCAAATATCTGCTTCATAACTTAAGCGCGGTAAGGGTTTGATTAATCGCCACCGGTGCCATTACTTAAACTGCTCATGATACTCCTTCACCTTTTTTGCGAATTCTTTCCCGAATTCATAGCATTTCCGGTCGTCTTCAGGCGCGGGTCTGTAAAGCGCCTCCACACCAGGCTCCACGACCTGAAGCTTCATCGCCTTCAGCC